>CBDTVG010000018.1:0-13561 GCA_965363745.1 uncultured Candidatus Electrothrix sp.
TGAAATGAGAATCAACTCATCCAGAAAGTGTCAACTGGCATATGAAGCATGCCGTTAATCCTTGAGCAAAGTACGAACCTGAGGAGGATCAACTTTTACACCCGGCCCCATTGTACTAGACAAGCCAATCGCTTTCAGGTAAATGCCCTTACTGGAAGACGGTTTCAACTGAATCAACTTGTCCATAAAAAGAGCTATATTCGCGACAAGTTTATCCGAACCAAAAGAACGCTTACCGACTAAGGCGTGAACAACTCCAGCCTTATCTGCTTTAAAATCGACCTTTCCCTTCTTAGTCTCATTCACCACACGTTCAATATCAAAAGTGACCGTGCCAAGTTTAGCATTAGGCATCAAGTTTCTCGGCCCTAATATGCGACCGATTTTACCAACCTCGCCCATCATGTCAGGTGTGGCGATGGTCTTGTCAAATTCCAGCCAACCGTCTTTTATTTTATTCACAAGTTCCTCAGAACCTGCATAGTCCGCTCCAGCGGCAAGAGCCTCAGCTTCTTTCTCGCCTTTAGCGAAGACTAGTATACGAACGTCTTTCCCGGTACCATGAGGTAAAATTACAGAAGAACGAACCATCTGATCAGCGTGGCGAGGATCTACTCCCAAACGAACCGCTATCTCTATAGATTCATCAAATTTTGCACAATTACCTTTGAGCAAAAGCCCCACAGCTTCTTCGAGCCCGTACAGCGCTGTCCGATCTATAACTTCAGCCGCTTTCCTGTACTGCTTTCCATGTCTTGGCATAATAAAAAAAACCTTAATCAGTTCTCCCTTTTCCTATGGTCAACAGGAAAGGTACAAACGAATTATAAAATTCATCAGAGCAAAATCTCAATTTCTTGAGAAGGCTGATTTGAAATTTCTCACACTCATTATCAGGTTACGGTGATCCCGCAACTGCGTGCTGTGCCTGTGACGATATTCACCGCCTGATCAATATTATAGGCATTGAGATCCGGCATCTTAATCTCCGCAATTTCCCGAATCTTTTCAGCAGAAAGTTCAGCAACTCGCTCCCGCTTAGGATTGCTTGACCCCTTCTGCAAGCCCGCCGCTTTCAGCAGTAACACGGAAGCCGGGGGAGTTTTAGTGATAAAACTGAATGAACGATCATTGTATACCGTAATAACAACCGGAATAATCGTATCTCCTTCAGCCTGGGTCTTAGCATTGAAGGCTTTGCAAAAGTCCATAATATTGACACCATGCTGGCCGAGCGCAGGGCCGACAGGAGGAGAGGGGTTAGCCTTTCCTGCAGGTATCTGAAGTTTAATATAGGATTGTATTTTTTTTGCCATTATTCATTCCTCCATGGGCATGCCTGGAGCTTTTTTTAATTATTACTCACTTGCATATATTCGAGTTCAACAGGAGTTGAACGTCCAAAAATAGAGACCATAACCCGTACCCTTCCTTTATCAGGAAAGACCTCATCCACAGTCCCCTCAAAATTTGCAAAAGGCCCTTCAGTAACCCGCACCACATCTCCTACCTCAAAGATGACTTTTGGTATTGGTTTTTCAGCCCCTTCTTCAATACGCAATATAATTTTATCAGCTTCCTGCTCAGTAAGAGCAGGTATCAACTTATATATATCCCGACCAGCTATCCCCTGATTGGTGTTCACACCGACAAAACCAGTGACTCTATGTGTCTCCACAACTGTATGCCAAGAGTGCTCATTCATGTCCATATTCACCAGAATATAGCCAGGAAAAAACTTCCTTTCAGATGTTTTACGCTCACCCTTGACCATCTCGACTACCTGCTCCGTAGGAACCAGAATATCTCCGAACATTTCCTCTTGTCCAGATTTCCTGATATTATCCTCAAGCGTCGCCTTGACCTTCACCTCAAAACCGGTATGAGTGTGAACTATATACCACTTTTTCGCCATAATACGCCTATTGCAACACCATACTGACCAACTTGCCAAGCACAAAATCCACAGTTCCCAGATAGATTGACAGGACAACTGTGAGTAAAATGACAAACCCGGACAGACCTAAAGTTACCTTGCGGTCAGGCCATACGATTTTTTTAAACTCGGCAACGACCTCATGATAAAATTGCCGAATATTTGACGGAGCCAGAGGGGATTTTGCACCTTCGACTTGCTTTACTTTTCCGCCGCTTTTATTTTTTTTATTTGCCATTATTTTCTAAAATCCAGCAGATACCACAAAAATGGCAGGCCAGGAGGGACTCGAACCCCCAGCATTCGGATTTGGAGTCCGACGCTCTACCAATTAGAGCTACTGGCCTGCGCTAAAAACCGATAGATCAAGAAAAGAGGCAACTACTTAAAAAACAACAGCCCCCTATTTTCAAGAACAATAGGTGTTATTTAGTTTCCTTATGCGGTGTATGCGCCCTGCAAAAAGGACAAAATTTCTTCAACTCCAGCTTGTGAGGTATTGTACGCTTATTTTTTGTAGTTGTATAATTTCTTTGCTTACAATCCTTACAGGCAAGAGTAATAATATCTCTCATTCTGCCAACCCCTGATATAGAAAACTCCGGACGAGCATACCACCCGTCTTGGAGTTATATTTTTTCTCGCCGCATTGTCAAAGGTATGTAATCTCATACCAAACAACATCGACACTAACCAATTTTATTCGATAACCTCGCTGATAACACCAGCACCTACTGTACGACCGCCTTCACGAATAGCGAAACGGAGGCCTTCCTGCATGGCGATAGGTGTTATCAGTTCCCCGACAATATGAATATTATCACCGGGCATAACCATCTCCACGCCTTCCTCCAAGGTACACACACCTGTGACATCTGTTGTCCGAAAGTAAAACTGGGGACGATATCCGTTAAAGAAAGGTGTATGACGTCCCCCCTCTTCCTTCGTCAGAATATAGGCCTCGGCCTTAAACTTTTTATGCGGCGTGATTGATTTTGGAGCGGCGAGTACTTGTCCGCGTACCACCTCTTCACGTTTTGTCCCACGAAGCAAAACACCGATATTATCACCGGCCCGTCCCTCATCAAGGAGTTTGCGAAACATCTCGACACCGGTAACCGTAGTTTTCTGGGTATCGCGAATGCCGACGATTTCAATCTCGTCACCCACATGCACAATCCCGCTTTCCACACGACCAGTAGCCACCGTGCCGCGCCCAGAAATGGAGAACACATCCTCCACCGGCATCAGGAAAGGCTTGTCAATATCTCGTTTCGGTTCAGGAACCCAAGTATCCACAGCTTCCATCAGCTCCCAGATACACTTAGCTTTTTCTTCATCCTCTGGATTTTCCAAAGCATGGAGAGCCGACCCCAAGATGATAGGGGTATCGTCGCCGGGAAAATCGTATTTATCCAGCAACTCACGCAATTCCATCTCCACCAGCTCAATCAGCTCATCGTCATCCACCTGATCGCATTTATTCAGAAACACAACCATGGATGGAACACCGACCTGACGGGCTAGCAGAATATGCTCACGGGTCTGAGGCATGGGACCGTCAGTAGCGGCCACCACCAGAATAGCACCGTCCATCTGAGCTGCACCAGTGATCATATTCTTGATATAGTCAGCATGGCCCGGGCAGTCGACGTGCGCATAATGCCGACTTGGAGTCTCGTACTCCACATGGGCAGTAGCAATAGTAATACCACGCTCTTTTTCTTCAGGAGCCTTATCTATTTCACTAAAATCCGTAAAAGAAGCCTGGCCCTTTGTCGATAAGACACGGGTAATCGCCGCTGTAAGGGTAGTCTTTCCATGATCAATATGACCAATAGTCCCAACATTGACGTGAGGCTTAGTCCGCTCAAATTTTTCTTTCGCCATTATCCCTGTCTCCTCAGACAAAAATTCAATCTCGCCAGCCGATTGCCTTACCCAACAACGACTACTTTTTTTTGGAGCCCACGACCGGGCTTGAACCGGTGACTTCCTCCTTACCAAGGAGGTACTCTACCACTGAGTTACGTGGGCACCACACAAATCTTCTTTCAAGAAAACACACGATGGAGCGGGAAACGAGACTCGAACTCGCAACCCTCAGCTTGGAAGGCTGATGCTCTACCAATTGAGCTATTCCCGCTCACATACAAACAAACGAGCAGGCAGCGCAAAAAAACATCATGCACATACCTGCTGAGAAAAAAATGGTGGAGGGGGGAGGATTTGAACCTCCGAAGGCGTCGCCGACAGATTTACAGTCTGTTCCCTTTGACCACTCGGGAACCCCTCCACATATCAAAAAACAAAAGACAAAAGCTGTTCGAGACAGCCGCTCTCCGTCACTTTTCGCACATTGGAGCTGGCGATGGGACTTGAACCCGCAACCCCCTGATTACAAATCAGGTGCTCTACCAATTGAGCTACGCCAGCTCAAACAAACGTTAGAGAACATAGCCCAATTTCTTGCCAGAGTCAACTTCTTTTTTTATCCTTATTAAAAATAAGTACAAACCAAACCGAATTGAGCTTGGTTTGTAACCTATATTCCGAACTGTATCCAAACAACTAAAAATAGTTTTACTATTTATTTAAAGGATTTTTTACGTAGGCAGAATCACGATACCGCTCAAACGTCATAGCGCATGTTCTGTAGACCAAATGGGCAAATTTCGTATACGGCATGTAGAGAAAAAGCATCATAACTGATACCAAATGCAGATAATACACCAAATAACCAAGATTCGGAATACCCACAAGTCGCATCAACTCCGAACCGATACCTGTAACCGCCACACCCGTGATCATCCAAATCAGAAACCAATCATAAAAGGTGCTGCTGGCCTGATTATTCTCTTCCATCTGATTACGGTTTCTCCATAAAATATAAATCCCGAAAACCATTGCGACAGCGGAAACATTGGCAATGATCTTAACCGGATTCCACATCGACATGGGGCCGTGAAGAGAAGGAATCAGAAGGCCTAATACATCCTGAGAAAACAAGGAATAGCCGGTGACAAAGAACAACCCGATAAAAGCCCACATGAGGGGTTGGTGTCCACGAACTCGATTTTTATTGGTCTCGCATTTTTTTAACCTGTCATGCTGAACAATCTCAATAACTGAAGGCCAAAGAAATTCCTTGATAAATTGATTAATGGATGGACGATATAATGCTTCTCCCACACCGGTGTTTTCAGCCATTTTTTTCCACATGGCGGTCACCCCCTTAAAAGCGGCGAACACAGCCAATCCCGCAGTTGGGATCATAAAAAAATCAATAAAAAATACGTTTTTACTCAACCACTTGAAATCCCAATGCCCAAAAAATTGACTGTAACCGATATGGGAAAAATCTGCTACGGAGGGCGGATGCGAACCGGAAATCCAGCACATGATAAGGACAACAAGCGCAGGGATAGCGACCAGAAAAGGCAAATTCTTGCCAGAAGAAGCCAATTTGGCAAGCGGGGCGGGCCAACCAAAATGTTTATAGGAATAAGCGCGTAACGCACCTAAAACATCACCAGGTTTCGCACCACGGGGGCAATATGCTGTACAATCTCCGCACTGGTGGCAAAGAAATACATTAGGATCCCCCATAATTTTATCCTTCAGGCCCCATTGAGCATAGATCATTTGCTGACGGGGAAAAGGATCTTCATCGGTTGAAAGCGGACACACCACTGAGCAAGTGGCGCACTGGAAACACTTTTTTAGCGTGTCACCACCGGCCTCCTTCATGTCCTTAATAAAATTAATATCAGGTTGCACGTTCATAGACATTTTCTCCTCCTGTCCTGAAAATTATTTTTTCAATATGTCGAAAATGGTTGATTTATTAAAACTTAACCGTATCTGTTTGGCTCAACCCAGAACACAACAGATACGGATTCGACACAACAGAGAGGTTAGAAGCCCTTGAACGGGTTCGGTCCCATCTCAATGATCGACTCAACAAACTCGTCAATAATCCCTGGAACTTTATCGTAGTCAGAGATGGCTATTTGCTCAACACCGCAACGTTCCGGTTCAAGCCCCAAGGAACCCAAGGTCTCGCCGATATTTTCCATACGCTTGCTGGCAATTTCAGAACCTTTGACAAAATGACACTGGTAATCATCGCCATAGCGGCAGCCAAGAAGCAACACACCATCCATACCGGAGGACATGGCATCCTTAATCCAGACCATATTCACGGAACCGAGACAGCGTACCGGAATAAAGCGAACCAGCGTGTTCATCTTATTGCGGCGCATACCTGACATATCAATCGCCGGATAGGCATCATTCTCGCAGACAAAAACAGCGATCCGCAACTTATCCTCGTCCTCATCAGGCACTTCAATGCACTTGACCATAGAGCCGATCATATCGACATTATAGTCGGCAAAACCGATAATTCGCTCAGGACATGCGCCCATACAGGTACCGCAACGACGACACCGAGTCGGATTAGGCAACGGAGTTCCATTGGCATCATCATCAAGCGCACCAAAAGGGCATTCCTCGGTACAGCGTTTACACTGGGTACAACGCTGGAAGAAAAAATCCGGAAAGGTCATGTCGCCGGAACGCGGATGAACAGACACACCACGGTCAGCGGATTCTATACATTGAATCGCCTTGAGGGCCGCACCGGTGGCATCCTCAATCGTCTCTTCCATGGTTTCCGCTTTCCGCACACCGCCGCAGGTGTAGACACCAGTCCGTCGGGTTTCATAAGGAAAACAAATGAAATGAGAATCCGCATAGCCATCAGAGAGTTCCAAATCAAGAAAACCCGGACCCTGACGATAGGCCAGATTGATTGTAGGTGCATCCACAGTGGTCGGCACCATACCGGCGGCCAAAACAACCATGTCCACCTGCAAATCAAGGTTTTCTCCCAACAGGGTATCTTCAGCCGTTACAACAAGTCCGTTGTCATTCTCTGCTACCTTGGTGACTGCGGCCTTGGTCATAAAGACACCGTCACGTTGTTGCATTCCCTTATAAAACAACTCGGTGTTGCCGGGAGTGCGCATGTGCTGGTAGAGAAGATAGGCCTGTCCGTCTTCATTATCATCACAGACATACTGGGCCTGCTTCAAAGCCACCATAGAGGTAACTGAGTTGCAGTAGGGAAAATCTCGATCATGATCCTTACCGCCCGGACTCTGAACAAAGGCAACTTTGGGTGGTACCTTGCCCTGTTTGGCCATTTTTTCAAACTCGGCATTGGTGACCACATTTTTCAGGACACCATAACCGAGATGCTCATATTCAGAGACATCCGCAGGCCGCCAACCGGTGGCTAGAACAACTGAGCCATAGATGTCGGCATCAGGATCAACCGCAGTGTAAACTTGCAGACCGGTATTGGGATCTTCCTTGTTGCCCTTGTCGATCATGTCCTGTTCATCAGCGGTCACCTTAGCCGGAGCATCCCATTCGCTCTTCTCTCCGACGTTTTTGAAGGAGACTTTGAAATCACCTGGTGCTCCACCGATACGGGCCACTTCAGTTTCCGTTTTAACGGTGACTTTAGCATGGCTGGTAACAGCGGCGATCATCTGCTCAATATTGGGCTGTTCAAGCTCAGAGTACGGATAAGCAGTGGGGAACATCTTGCGCCAGCCAAGGGCCTTGCCGCCGAGCTGAGCTGTCTTTTCCACCAAGGTCACTTCATATCCCGCTTTGGCAGCTTCAGTGGCTGCGGTGATACCCGCGATACCGCCGCCCATGACCAGAATTTTTTTACTGATGGTCTCCATCAGATACGGCTCAGGCAACTCACTCTTCTGAGCTCGAGTCACGGCCATACGAACATAATCCTCGCCCATCTCCTGAAGAAACTCATCGGTTTCGTCAGATGATTGCTCAGCCTCATTTCCTTCCTCAGCCTGAGCCGTCCAAGCAACATGCTCACGCAAATTGCCACGAATCGTAATTGTGCCTTCGCCGTAGTTGAAGGTGTCCTGCATTACCCTCGGTGAACAAGCGCAGACAACAACCGTGTTGACCCCATTATCCTCAATATCTTTTTTGATCAGGGCTTGGCCTTCTTCTCCGCAGAGACAGACATGCTCCTGCATTTCCATACCGGTTTCGGAAGCGGCTTCTTTCAGCCCGTCCACGTCAAGAACATCACCGATACTGCACCCTGTGCAAAGATACGCACCATATACTTTATCCATTATTTCCTCCTACTGTGCGTTCTGGATTGCTTTAAGGGCTGCGGCAGTGCCAGATTGTGTACAAGTATACACATCAGCGGCAGATTTAGCGCAACCGGCGGCGATCATTCCCTTGTCAGGTTCGGAAACAACAAAACCATTGTTGTCCATATTCACCCCAAGGGCTTTACCCTGTTCACCAAGTGCGGGCTGCATGCCTGTCGCCAGTACACACATATCCACTTTCTGCTGCACCTTTCCTCCACCTATCGCATCCTCAGCCACCACAGTTACACCGCCGTCATCTTCAGCAATGATATCGGCAACCTTTCCTTTAATAAAGGTGGAATTCGCATCAGTTCTGAGTTTTTCACGAAAATGTTCGTATTTACCCGGTGTGCGCAGATCAATATAAAAGACATAGATCTTAGCATCAGGATAACGCTCACGCACATAGGTCATCTGCTTAAAGGTGGCCATGCAACAGATATAGGAGCAGTATTCCAGATGATTTTCATCTCGTGAACCTGCACACTGAACAAAGGCGATGGATTCGATTTCCTTGTCATCACCGGGACGAAGGATCTGCCCGCCGGTGGGGCCGTTAGGGGCCGCCATACGTTCCATCATCATATTGGTGATAATGGCGGGTGATGAATCCGGTTTGAGATTATCCAGTTTACTGGCATCATAGGGATTCCAACCGGTGGCCCAGACAATGGATTTCACGTTCAGAGTGAAAGTTTCAGTCTTCATCTCTGTGTCTATCGCATTGTACTTACAGGCACCTTTAACCGCCTCAAGACATTCGGCGGAACAAGCATCTTTGTCCAGCACATAGCGACGGGGAAAGGCCATCTCGTGCGGCAGATAAACAGCCTTTCTCTTATTCATGCCCAAGTTGAAGACATTGTCGATCTCATCGGTGCACACCTCGGCGCAATCACCGCAGGCTGTACAGTTGGAGTTGACATAACGGGGCGCTGTCTCTAAAATTACCTCGTAATTGCCCGGCCCGCCTGACACCGACGTGACCGTGGTCATCGTGTACGGCCTTATTTTTCGGTTGTTCTTTAAACGCTTGAAGTTGATCTCCAAACCACAAGTCGGGGGACAAAGTTTTGGAAAGTACTGGTTAAGCTGGGCCACACGGCCACCGAAGTACGGATTTTTTTCGATAATAAATACATCATTACCTACTTCCGCCGCTTCAAGCGTAGCGGTCAAACCGCTGATGCCGCCGCCAACAACCAGTACCGCGCCAGTTTCCGCAGAGTCACTCATGCCAAACCTCCATAAACTGCTGGTATTGATAAATTGATTATTTTTGGTTCAATTGAGGTGCATGCGTTGTTAAAAAATATGCAGCTCAATTCAAACAAAACTCTCCGAGACTATAATAGGTATCGCCCCGCCCCTGACACAAAAAACTCCAGACCTCTCTCTTAACGAGGCCTGGAGATTCAACCTGACGAATAATAATGTTACCGTTAAGCCTTAGAGCACTTAACCGGACAGGAAAGAAATTTCTTTCTCTCCCTGCCCGTCGTCAATGTTACCGCTGCCGGATTAGATCCAGGGCTCGGTCTCTACGATGTTGATGCACTCTACTTTCTCACACTTCCATTCCTGTGTCTTCGGATCGAAAGTGGAGTTAACAAATGCCTTCCAGTTTTCGTCATCAACTTTCGGGAAATCTGAGCGGTAGTAGAATCCGGGATAACGGGATTCTTTACGGAACTCAATGTGACGGATATGGGTCTCAACACACCAGATACGATGGTAGTTTTCCCAAGCACGCATCAGCTCATGCAGATCGCCAGCAGCCATCTTCGCAGCATCTTCACGCAGCATCCGCAAGAGATCCAGACAGATGTTGAGCAGCTTACCTGATGTCATGTAGTATGTAGCAACACCACCACCGTACTCATCAGTGGCCTTCATCAGGCGCATCATGATACCGGTAGGTTTACAGTAGTTAGGATTAACATCCTGATGGGTACTCGCTCCGACATACTTCAAGTAACGGTTTACCGGGGCATAAATCTCAGCGGCCAGCTCCTCAACACTCTGGGAAAGCTCAGGGGCGAAATCCGCATTGTCACGACAATACTTCACCATCTGCTTAGCACAGATACGCCCTTCAGCATGTGAACCGGAGGAGAATTTATGACCGGAAGCACCAACACCGTCACCGGCGGTGAACATACCGTTAACCGTGGTCATACGGTTGTAGCCCCACTTGTACTGATGAGACCGTTCGCCTTCAACAGTAGGAACCCAGTCTTCGTCCGGACCGGAAGTCCAGATACCACAACAACCGGAATGTGATCCCAGCATGTAGGGTTCGGTCGGCATAATCTCGGAACCGACTTTTTCAGGCTCAATGTTCGCACCGGCCCAGAGACCAGCCTGTCCAATGGACATATCCAAGAAATCTTCCCAAGCTTCAGACTCAAGATGCTTCCAGATTTTCTTAACTTCTTTCTCGTTTTTTCCAGCTTCGCGGGCATCATCAAGAAAGGCGTTCAGAGCTACATCTGTAGCCATGTAAACAGGACCACGACCAGCTTTGAACTCGTTAACCATCAGATGGTTACGCAGACAGGTGGGGGTTACAGCAGAGGCACCATAAGGCATGAACTGTTTCAGCTCTTCCTTGGCGGCATCGCCCATTGCATAAAACTCACCGTTACCATTGGAAACTTTGGCCTTGAACAGCAAGAACCATGCGCCAACCGGACCGTAACCGTCTTTAAAACGTGCAGGTGTGAAACGATTTTCCATCATGGTCAGTGTAGCACCAACCTGAGCACACATGGTGTAAGTGGAACCTGCGTTCCATACTGGATACCATGCACGTCCCTTTCCTTCACCGGTAGACCGGGGACGGAAGATATTTACAGCACCACCACAAGCTACCATAGCAGTCTTGCAGGTGAAAACGTGTACTTTATTTTCACGGGTAGAGAAACCTACAGCACCAGCAATGGTGTTCTCTTTGTTTTTGTCCAGCAGCATTTTAACGATGAAAACACGCTCCATGATGTTTTCTTCGCCCAAAGCTTTTTTGGCCGCTTCAGCAACGATGCACTTATAAGACTCACCGTTGATCATGATCTGCCATTTACCGGTACGTACAGGAGTTCCACCTTCACGCAGGGTAGCAGCAGGCTTGGCACCGTCCAGATTGGTTCCGTCTTCAGCTTTCTTCCAAATAGGCAGGCCCCACTCTTCAAACAGCTTAACAGACTCATCAACGTGACGACCCAGATCGTAGATCAGATCCTCACGAACAACGCCCATCAGGTCATTACGAACCATCTTGACGTAATCTTCAATGGCGTTTTCACCGATGTAGGTGTTGATAGCGGACAGACCCTGAGCAACAGCGCCGGAACGCTCCATAGCCGCCTTGTCAACCAAGGTGATTTTCAGATCAGCCGGAGCCCATTTCTTGATCTCAAACGCAGCACCGCAAGCGGACATACCACCACCGACAATCAAAACGTCACAACTGTGCTCTTCAATAGCCGGATTAGCAACCGCCGCTAACTCGCCTTTCGGCTTATTTGGTAAAGCCATATTTATATCTCCTTATATGAATTCAATATATTTAAATAGAAAAATCAATCAAACAGCATTACATAGCTTTCGGGGTCTTCAGCTCTGACTCAAGCGATAAACACTCATCATCAAGATTCGCGCCTTTTATATCAGCATACTCATTGGCGGAGCCTTCAGCGGTTGTCCGAATAGGGAACTTAAAGCGTTTGATGTTGCCGTTACGGAACTTAATGGTCCACATGATGGAATCAGAAGAACGCATGGGGTGAACCTGACCGCCCATAGGCACGAAGTCATCATAACCGCGGACAGCGATAGCACCCTGCGGACAAATTTTAACACAGGAGTAACACTCCCAACATGCATCCGGCTCCTGATTGTAGGCTTTCATTTCCTCAACATTTAAGACCATCAGGTCATTGGGGCAAATGTACATACAGGCGGTTTTGTCACCACCCTTGCAACCATCACACTTTTCCGGATTAACGTAACTTGGCATTAAACTACCTCCTCATAGGATTTTCTTGATGACAGCGCATATCCGCCATCACATTAAGCTTTACGGTAAAAAATAAAAATTCAATAAAACTGCTTAACCGTCGGCGACCATTCACTGAACAAAATGAATTTTTCACAAACGCTGTATATATATTTCATTTTCAAATTTCGTTCACAAAACAAAAAATGAACACTCGCTCATTTACGAGTGAATCACTTAATAATTTGTTGTTTGCTGAATGTCAAGAAAAAATCACCTGACAGAGCAAACCGGGCCGAGGTTATTTTTTTATCAAAAAAACTCATGAATTCTATCAAGAAAGCAATCAAGCGGTAGAGGCTACTTGAGAATCCATCTGATTCGCTTAAGAATTATGATCAGCACAGAGGCGATGAGCTACACCACGCCGCCCGGCATATCAGGAATCCCTTCTCCGCCCAAAACAAATCCTCCGTCCAACCGTAGCGTGGCCCCGGTCATAAATGATGCATCCCGAATCAGAAAAAGCACGGCATCTGCCACTTCTTTTGGTGTACCGGTGCGCTTGAGCAGGGTATGTTCAAGAAGCTGTTCCTTGGCATTCGGTTCAAGCAGATCCCAACCCCGTGTGCCCGGCCCGTGGCGATGATCAATAAGACCCAGCATTAACTCATTGACCCGTATGGAGGGGGCTCCCAGCCTAGCCCAGGTCTCAGTAAGCGATCCCACTCCCCGGTTGGCCGCAGCATAGCCGTCATTAAAGAGCAACCCTGCCGGGCCAGAACGTCCGGTCACAGCGGCGATGGAGGAGATATTGACCACAGCCGCCTCTTCCGCCCGCCGCAACAGGGGCAGGCATTGCTTAAAGACCAACCACTTAGCGTGCAGGGTGGTTTCCATCTCCAGCTGCCACTGATCTCGGTTCACCGGACGATGATAGCCGCCATGCACCACCGGCATTCCACCCCGTTCAATATTATTGACCAATATATGAAGTTCAGCGAATTCCTCCGCCATACACCCGGCCATTGCCTGAACACTGTCAGGATCGCACAGGTCAACCCGCATGGTACGGTGTCCCATATTCATGGCTGCGAATTCCTCCTCCATGTCTCGGCAGGACTCCGGCCAATCAAACCAAGGCAGAAACAGGCGCACGCCCTGCCCTGCCAGTTTGTGGGCAACAGCCCTTCCTATACCCCGGCTTGCTCCGAGGACCAATGCGTTCTTTCCTGTCAGCTTCAATTTATTTGTCCCTCTGTTGCTCGATCTCTCTTCACGCGCAACCCCGCCGCATCCTCATCTGCAAGTAGGGTGCAGGTGGCACTCAAGGAATTAAGGTGAGGCGAGGAAGAGCCAACGCTGGCGGCGAAGGCGAACGGTTGCCCTGCCCTTCTCTCTATTATCCATTTCTAA
>CBDTVG010000019.1:0-13370 GCA_965363745.1 uncultured Candidatus Electrothrix sp.
CAGCAGCCTGAACAGCGTCATGCCCGCCATATTCTCTTAAAGGTGGCTGAAGGAGACAGCGAGGCCTTACGTGCGGAAAAGAAGAAAAAGGCGGAGGAAGTCTTGGAACTTGCTCGCCAAGAGGGCAGTGATTTTGCGGCCCTTGCTGAACAGCATTCTGAAGGCCCGACAAAAGATAGGGGTGGAGATTTGGGATTTTTTCCGGTCGGACGTATGGTGCCCGCCTTTGATAAGGTTATTTTTTCCATGCAGCCCGGAGAACTCAGTGACGTGGTGGAAACTCAGTTCGGTTATCATATTATTAAGCTCGAAGAAGTTCGTCCGGCATTTGTCCGCAGTTTTGAGCAGGTTAAAGACAACTTGGCGGTTACGCTCAAACGGCGGAAGGCCAAGTCGTTGACCTTTAACCGGGCTCAAACTGCTTATGAAGCTGTTATGCGGGCTGGCAGTTTGGACAAGTACAGTCAGCAGGGAAAAGAAGAGAAGGTGCTGACCTCTGATTATTTCGCTCGTAACACCTTGCCGGAAGGAATGATCGCTGATCCAAAATTTCTTGAAATCGCCTTTACCCTGAAAAAAGGTGAGCTTTCTTCTATTGTGGAAATCAACAAGGGGTATGCGGTCATCTTTGTTGACGATGTTCAAGAGCCGGATCTACCAGAACTTGCCGAAGTGCGTGAACAGGTGCTTACGGATTATAAAAAAGAGAAGGCTGTGGAACTGGCCAGCAAGGCTGCGGATGCGTTGTTAGCCGCCGGTCAAGAAAAAGGGGGGCTTCAGCAGGCCGACAGCGGTGAGCGAAAAATTATTGTGACTGATTTCCTGAAACGATCCGCTCCTGCTGGTGATAATGTGCCTCCAAGCCAGATTCTTCAGGATGGTTTTAGGTTGCCGTGGAAGAAAAGTCTGGCGGAGAAGCCTGTTCAAATAGGTACGACCTATTATCTCTATGAGGTTATGGAACGGCGGGCGGGGACGGAAAATGCCGATGCCGACAAACGTGAGAAGGCTGAAAATCGGCTTCTGGTTTCAACCCGCAATGAACTGATCACCTCTTGGTTGTCAGGTATGGAGAAACAAGCGACGATCACAACTAACGCCTCATTGCTTCAATAGATCGACATTGTGTGTTTTGACAGACGGAGCGGCGGCTCCGTCTGTTATTTATTGAAATTTTCACAGGAGAATAATTTTCCTGCACTCAACAAAATGGCTTGCCCCCTTTTAAGGAAGAAATGTTCGTGTCAGATAAAGAAAATGACCAGATAGCCCTTGTTCGTACCCTGCCTCCGTTTGAGCAATTTCTGCTCCAATTTATTTCCATAGTTTATGAACCAGTATCAACAACCTTTCTCGGCAATTGTCTCGCTAGGACGGACATCTCCGTGCCGGGCTCGCAACGTTTGAGCAGTGATGAGCTGGAGGCGGTTGTCAAGCGGCTTCGTGAACAGGATCTGCTCAATGAGCTGAATCAATGTCCGCCCTGTCTTGCCGAACAACTGACCCGGCAGGCGGTGGCTGAAGATCGTTTCACCGTTTTTGCCGCCCTGATTGAAAAAGAAGCTCCGGTGTCCTATCTGTACGGTAAATGGTCCACCCGTTGTCAACGGGCTCTTCGTCAATTCCGCATCGGTATTTATTCGGATGATTTTGACAAAATTGACGAAGCGGTCATTTTCACAAGAGAGCACTGCCAAAAGCACTTAGGGACGGAACCTCCGGCTGTCAGAATTGTCGCTCGAAATTTCAACGCCGTCTGGTTCGGCGGCCTGCCCGGTTCGCTTCAGTTTTTTCTTCTGCACAACATTCTCCGTTATTCCATGGACAAAGTCCTCCATTTCCCGGAGGTTATCGACTATCTTGAGGACGAGAAAGGGATGACCTTGTCTGAGGATGAACGGGTTCCCTTTCAGCGGATGTTGGCCGGATACTATCTGTTACAGGCTGATTTCGGAAAACTTGAAAGTCTTTTGAGCACCTATGCTGATTCTTTTCATGGATCGGGTTTTTCCGGGAGCCTCGCTTTTTTGCGTGGCCGGGTTGATGAAGCCTTGGATCTTTTTGAAGAGGATCTTGCTCTGCTCAATAAATATGCCGGCCCTGAAGGCGGTTTTTTTTTAAATATCAACGGTATATTCTGTATCTTGGCTTTACTCTCCCGTAATTCCGAAAGGGATCGCGACTTGATTCGTCGTGCGGTCGCTCTGGTGCTTGATCAGTGTAAAGGGTGCCCTGAAGAAATACCGTTTCGTTTTTTTGATGCCTATACCCGTACTATAGACGGTGTTATGCCGGATATGCGGGTTTTGACCGAGCGTTTTGAGGCAGAGGGCCGGGGAATGAGTTCTCTGATCGCTGTTTTGTCGCTCTATTGGATCGGTGTAGAAATACCTGAAAAATTTCAGCAGGTCTTGGTCTCGCTTCATGAAAAGGCGGAAAAAAATAATTTTTTCTGGCTGGCTATGGAGGCGGCTGAATTGCTGGCCGCCCTTGAGTCCGGGCATGATGGTATGGCAGAAGCGGCGAAAAAACGGAGAAAAGAAAATAAGTGTGCAACTGTCATCCATATAATTTCTCCGGATAAGCATTCCTGGAAGCAAAGTCTCCAAGAACTGATCGCCGTGACCAGCCGTTCGAGGAGGCCGGAAAAAACCAGTCGTTTAGTCTGGCTGGTAGGTTTTGACGGAGAAAGTTTGTTGCTGACCAGCAAGGAGCAGAAAAAAAAAGGTGCCAGTAAATGGAGCAAGGGCAGGGGGATCGGTCTGAACCGGCTGATGCAGCCTGAGTATTTTGATTTTCTTACTGAGCAGGATATTAAAATTTGTGCGGCGTTGCGGCAGGTGGGCGATATCAACGCCCGTAACGGCGGCTGTGAATTTGATATGAATGAAGCTCTGCCCGCCTTGGTCAGCCATCCGCTTGTATTTCTCGAAAAGTCAGGGCATGTGCCGGTGGAGGTTGTGGCAGGTGAACCGGAGTTGATGGTTGAGGAGCAGGACGGCTACCTTTTTATTCATTTTCTCCAGGATATAGGCGAGGGAAAAGTGGCGGTATGGCAGGAAACGCCTACTCGTTTTCGGGTCATGGAAATCAACGAAGAGCACAAAAAAGTAGCTGAGATAACCGGTCGTGACGGTCTGCGCATTCCTGTGGCCGCCAGCGGTCAGGTTTTAAACGCCATAGGCAATATAGCCTCGTTCATGACCGTGCATTCGTCTATCAATGTTGGGGCGGCGGAGCAGGGGGCGCAGATTGTCGAGTCTGATTCCACTGTTCATATTCATATTATTCCCTATGGTAGCGGTTTTCGTTTAGAAATGTTTGTTCAGCCTTTTTCTCGGCGCGGTCCGTATTTGAAGCCGGGAGCCGGGGTGGCCAATCTGATGGCCGAGGTGAACGAGCGACGGATGCAGACCAGAAGAAATCTTCTGCTTGAAGAGGAAAAGGCGCGGGAGGTGGAGGAAAGTTGCCCCATTCTCGATCTTGCCATTGATCTGGAGCAAGAGAATGATCGGGAATGGCATATGCTGGATCCTGAAGAATGTCTTCAAGCTCTGCTTGAATTGGAGGAAATTCGTGACAAGGTGGTTCTGGAATGGCCTGAAGGCGAAAAAATCGCAGTGCGCCGGAGAGCTGGAGTTAATCAACTGAACCTCAATATCCGCACCGGTCAGCAGGACTGGTTCGCTCTATCCGGTCATGTTCAGGTTGATCAAGATCAGGTTATTGACTTGAAATCTTTGCTGGATAAAGTGCGTGAATCTCACAGCCGTTTTATTCCCTTGGGTAAAGGGCAGTTTCTGGCTTTAACCCAGGAATTTCGTGATCGGCTTGAGGAATTGATTCAATTCGGGGATACCGGCAGTCAGAGCGAAACTGAGGATGACGAAATCAAGGTGCATCCTCTAGCCGCTCTTGCATTAGAGGATTTGACCCGTCAGGCTAATACCAGCGCAGATGACGGTTGGAAAAAACAGCTGAAAAAAATAAATTTTGTGCAGGATTTTGTTCCTGAAGTGCCTTCCACTTTGCTGGCGGAGTTACGTGATTACCAGGCCGAGGGCTTTGTCTGGATGACTCGACTCGCCCACCTTGGCGTGGGGGGCTGTCTCGCCGATGACATGGGTTTGGGGAAAACCTTGCAAGCTCTTGCTGTTATTCTTGATCGGGCTGAGGATGGACCCACTTTGGTTATTGCGCCCACTTCCGTCTGTATGAACTGGGAAAAGGAGGCGGCCCGCTTCGCCCCGACCCTGACCTTGCTGACTCTTACTGGTATGGACAGGGAAGCTGTTGTGCAGGCCTTGAAAAAACGAGATATCCTTGTGACCAGTTACACCCTGCTCCAGCAGGAAGTGGCGTTGCTGGAAACGGTTTCTTGGCAGACTATTGTGTTGGATGAGGCCCAGTCCATTAAGAATGCGGCAACCAAACGCTCCAAGGCCGCCATGCGTCTGAAGGCAAAATTTCGGCTTATCACAACAGGCACCCCCATTGAAAATCATCTGGGAGAACTCTGGAATCTATTTAATTTTATTAATCCAGGACTGCTAGGAACTTATAAACAGTTCAACTCCCGTTTTGGTATTCCTATTGAAAAGCACCATGATCGTCCCGCCCGCCTGCAACTGAAAAAGTTGATACGCCCTTTTATGCTCCGTCGGATCAAATCCGAAGTGCTTGATGAGTTGCCGCCGCGTACTGAAATTACTTTGCGGGTGGAGATGAAAAAATCAGAAATTCAGTTTTATGAGGCCATCCGCCAGCAGGCCATAGAAAATATTGAAAGCAACGGCCAGAAGAGCGGTCGCCACCTTCAAATTCTTGCGGAGATTATGCGGTTACGTCGAGCCTGCTGCAACCCAAAATTGATTGATGAAAATACGAAAATATCCTCCGCCAAACTTCAGGTGTTCGCCGAAGTTGTGGAGGAACTGTTAGCTTCCCATCATAAGGCTCTAGTTTTTAGTCAGTTCACCGGTCACCTCGCTTTGATACGTGAATACCTTGATGAGCAGGGAATTTACTATAAATATCTGGACGGCACCACCCCGGCCAAGGAACGTCTGCGACAAGTGGACTCTTTTCAGGCTGGTGAGGGAGATCTCTTTCTTATCAGCCTGAAAGCCGGAGGACTCGGATTGAATCTGACAGCGGCTGATTATGTCATTCATATGGATCCTTGGTGGAATCCAGCTGTGGAGGATCAAGCCGCAGATCGCGCCCACCGTATTGGTCAGAAACGACCAGTGACCGTATATCGTCTGGTGACGGCCAATACGATTGAGGAAAAAATTGTCCGGCTCCATCAGGAAAAACGAAATTTGGCGAATTCTCTGCTAGAAGGAACAGATGTGGGGGCTCGTATCAGTGCGGATGAGCTGTTGGAATTGATTCGGGCGAGTTAGGCTATAGGCTTTTTAACTATCAACAGCCGGGGAACAGAGGAAAGAGTACCACCCTTGATGCACAGATTTCAGCAACCACAGTAAAAGAGTGAAAATTTGTGCATCCGGGGGCTGTGATGATTAATATATCCGATATTTGCCGAATCTGAAAATTTCTGCTTAATTTGTTGTTGTATTTCCATCTGTTTCGACGGTGTCATTTTCTCGTGTTGTTGGCGAAGTCGTCGATATCGAGACAGTACCTGATCCCGTGTCGTTTATTTCAGAGGAGGATTCAGGATTGGGTACCGCTTCACTGTTGATCAGTGAGTATGACTGCTGATCCTTATTGAAAATAAAAGCAAAAGGATTCCAGTTAGTATACCAACAGAATAGAGAAATGCATGTTATAATCAGCAGAAGGAGTCCGCTCGCCCAAGTTGCTGAGGAAATATGTGCGGGTTCGGCAAGTCGTTTTGCGGACAGCCTGTTGTTGTGTTGGTCAAATCGGCTCTTTTTTCTTCCGGTTGAATGCAGATCCCGATGTGCAAAAAAAGCTCTTGCAGTTTTAGCTCCATCAAGACCAAGAAATTTTGCATAAATTGCCAGCTGACCTCGGATAAAAGTGTCAGCTGGCAAGTCATTATAATTCTCATGCTCAATGGAGATCAAATTGGAAGAGGAAATATTCGTTTCCGCCGAAATATCAGGGATGCTCAGACCTTTTTTTTCACGCTCCTGACGCAACAGTTTACCGACAGTTATCGTCTCGGTATTCTGATTTTCAGATGAATATTGATCTTCCTGTTCAATTTTTTTTTCAGGTTTGTTTAGGTTTATTTTTTCTTTGCTCATTATATCATTATAGGGTGAAGATGATTTTTTTGCTGTAATTTTACTCAGCATCAGCATAATCGAAGCTTTCCGCTTACAGCTTCTTCGCCTAAAATCAGGAAGTCGTCTGTTTGATGCATTGCTGTTGTTTATTGCCGGTTGATATCTATCCTTTAATACTATAAAATTTTAATATATGCTTCTTTGCGAATCTTTTCAAGCCACGTTTTGTAGAGTTGTTCAGCCTCCTGTTTATAAAGTGTATCACGAATTTCCTGCTTAACAATTTCGTAAGGAGTTTTAGCATCCTTCTGTCCGTTTGACAGGAGCTTGAAGATCATATAGCCGTCAGGACTCTCAACAACCGGACTTATTTCTCTTGGCTTAAGCGAGGTCACTGCGTCCCGCATGTAGGCGGCCATTTCATTTTTTTGAAAGGTGCCGATATCACCGCCATCCGTAGCTGAAGGCAGATCAGAGTGCTGACGGGCGAGTTCTTTAAAATCCCGGCCTTCCACGGCGAGCCTGCGTACCGCCTCCGCCCGTTTTTTGGCTGCTTTTTTCTTTGAGGAGATATCAAGTCCTTCGGTTTCTTTGAGTGGACTAAAGCCGATTTGCAATAGATAATATCCAGCCGTCACCTTTTCAGTATATTGGTTTCCATAATAGTCTCTTATCTTTTCTTCAGGAACAGCGACCTTGGAGCGTACCTCATAATTGACCACTTTGGAGCTGAGAATCTGATCACGAAGTGTTTCACGATATTGCTGTTCAGTGGAGCCCATTCTTTTTAGCTCGGCCTTGAATTCTTCATTGTTGATGCTGTTGCGTCGTAACACATCTTTCTGGGCATTGTTAATTTCCGCATCCGTGACGGAAATATGCATCAAAGCAGCCTGTTGTATCAATAGTGTTTTTTCGATAAGTTTTTCAAGAATATTTTTTTTAGCCTGTTGCAGAGCCGTGTCAAGTTGTTCAGGGGGGGCCTTTTCTCTGATTTGTTGAAAAATAGGCATTCCCGCTTCGTTGATATCAGAGAGAGTAATGACATCTTCGTTGACGACAGCCACACAGGTGTCAATGATATCGGCCTCGGACGGGACGATCCGTATGGACAACACAAAAAATAAAATGATCAGTACGCTTCGTATTTTCATGCAATTATATCGAGTGCTATTTATGTGTAAGTTACAGAGCAGGAAAAGAACAGGAAACCTCGGCCTGTCAGGAGCCACACTGGAGACGTTTTTAAAATAAACATTTAATAATTACACAAAACATTGTAAAGACGCAATGCTTTTTAAACGGCGGCTTGAAGAAGGATGTCCGGGAGAAGCGGGAAGGAGAGCGGCCCTCGGCTCTTGGACGAAATCCGCTTCTTTGTTGACAGAACACTATTTATAGATATAAATACAGGTGCTGTTCCATCAACATAACGATACTGTTGCTTATACATAATATACTGAACAGGAGATTTAATGAATTCAATGAGCGAGAAAAAAGCGATCCTTCTGATGACCGGCCTAGTATTGTCGCTGATGATCAGCGGTATCGCGCAATCCACTCCTATGCCGAGATTCACCCTGCCTTCCGCTACTAACGGTGAATATGTCAACAGTGACGTTTTTAGAGGTAAGGTGTTGCTAATCACCTTTTTTGCGACCTGGTGTCCACCTTGTAGGCAGGAAATTCCCACCTTGATTCAACTTCAGCGGGAATTGGCCGGAAGAGGTTTTTCCGTCCTTGGTCTTTCTATGGATGAAGGCGGTTTCGGCATTGTCGCTGACTTAGTAAGGCAGGAAAGAATTAATTATCCTGTCCTGATGGTTGACTATGATGTCATAAACAGATTCGGGGGTATCGCAGGCATTCCCACTTCATTTTTGATCAGTGCTCGCGGAGAAATGATACGGGTTTATTCAGGGTATGTTCAGCATGAGCTACTAAGGCAGGACATTGAGGAGCTTTTGCCGAGAATCCCGAAACGAACTGAAAGAAGAAGAGAAATACGTAGGGAGGTAAGGGAGGTTCACAGTGTGCAACGAGTAAAGGAACCTATACAGACCTATCCCAATCATGTTCAACATGAGCCGGTTAAGCGGGATGTCGAGAAAATTTGGCCAAAAAATCTTGAAAATAACAAAAAGGGGAAAGAGCTTCACAGCGTGCAAAGAGTGAAGGAACCTATAAAGATCTACCCCAATCGTGTTCGAAATGAGCCGGTTAAGCGGGATGTCGAGAAGATTTGGCCGAAAAATCCTGAAAATAATAAAAAGGTGAAAAAGCTTCACAGCGTAAAAATAGTGAAGAAACCTATACAGATCTATTCCAATCATGTTCGATATGAGCCGCTTCAGCAGAAGCATGAGGAGGTGTTGCCGAAAAAGCCTGCGAATCACAGAAAGGTGACAGAGGCTCACAGTCTGAAAAGGGCTGGATCTATACATAACTATCCCGATTATGTTCGGCATGAGCCGGTTAAGCAGGATGCCGAGAAGATTTTGCCGAAAAAGTCTGAAAACAACAAAAAGGTGCAAGAGGTTCACGGTGTGAAAAGGGCGGAGGAATCCAAAAAAGAGAAAATATTGAAGCCCTCAAGAAAGGTGAATAAGAAGGTAGAAGTGAAGAAAGAATCTGAAAAAATAGCTGAAAAAGTAGAAAAAACCGAAGATTCGAAAAAGACGGAACAACAAGAAAAACAGGAGGAAATAAAAGAATTGAAAGACTCGAAAAAGACAAAAGAATAACTCTTTTTTTCGTGTTGACAAGCCGTTGAGAAATTTTTATAGTATAGATTATCAATTCTTTTAGAAAACCTAAACTCTATACAAGGAAATTATCATGAATAAAACGATAGCAGTAGGCTTGGTCGTAGCTTTCGCAGTCACAGCCGGTATAGCTTTCGCTTCTGAAAAATGCACAGTCGATACTGTTGAAGGCGACACAGTGACCATGACTTGCAAAAAGACTGAGTTAAAAGTGGGTGATACTGTCAAGGTGAAAGCGAAGAAGAAAGAAGTGGTTGAAGGTTGCTGAAACCGAACAACAAGTATTGCTGTTTAAAGAAGAAACACCTTGTTCAGCCTTTTTTCAAAGCCGGTGGCGTATAAGCGTCATCGGCTTTTTTGATTTTTGACACATTTTTTCAAAAAAAATTTAAGAGAATGCTATGGATCCGCAGACGCTCCCTGTCGAAGTGCTGAAATTGTACAATAAAATCAAAAAGCAGTACAGTGTGGACTTTGAGTCCTTGAAACTTGCTGATGATCTTCATCTGCGCTTGTTGAAACTTACCGATATTGAGCAAATACTGGCAGGCAAAGATCCGCTGAAAAATCCTTCCGAATTTCCCTTCTGGATACGACTTTGGGAAGCGGCTATCGTTCTTTCTCGTTTCATGGTGAATTTGCGTCCTGCTTCGGGCACGACAGTGCTTGAGCTCGGTGCCGGTCTGGCCGCGCCTGGATTGACGGCGGCGGCCTTGGGTTGCTCTGTCACCCTGACTGATTATGAAGAAATGATTCTTGATTTCGGCAGGGTCAGTGCGGCGGCCTCTGGATTAGACAAGGTCAATTTTGCCATGTTGGACTGGTTGGCTCCGCCAGAGATGGAGCGTTATGATATAATTCTTGGAGCCGAGGTTCTGTTTCGGGATGAATTCTTTGAACCGTTGCTTGCCGTCATGCGCAAGGCCCTGAAACCGGACGGTGTTGTTTATCTGGCCCATGATATCAAGCGGAAATCCGTTCGTCCTTTTTTAGAGCTGGCGGAAAAAGAATATACGATTTCCGCTTCAAAACGTACTCTGAAAAGCCTTGAGCAGGATAAAGAAGTTTTGCTCACCCGCCTGACTCCGCGCTGATTTTTATTGCTTTCTCCGCTGTTGTGTATCCTGTCAGTTTGAATATTTCCGGTAAACTCTGTGTCGTTGTCGGCGGCGGTAAGGTGGCGGAACGCAAGGTGCTTGCTCTGCTTAAAGCCGGAGCCTCAGTGCGGATTATCAGTCCCCTGCTTACCGAGACCTTGGCCGTATTAGTTGAGGATAAGGTCGCGGATAAGATTGCGGATAAGGAAAACGAGACGGGCTGTCATACCGAAAATATCGAAGATACTGAAGGCCGTCTTGCCTGGTGGAAACGGGGATATCAGCAGGGAGACCTCGCTGGCGCTCAGCTGGTTTTCGCCGCCACAGACAACGAGAAGGTGCAAGAGACGGTTGTTCAAGATGCGAATCAAGCTGATCTGTTGGTGAATGTGGCGGATGCCCCAGAACTGTGCGACTTTCATGTGCCAGCTGTTGTCCGGCGGGGTGATCTGACTATAGCCGTATCCACCAATGGAGCAAGTCCGGCTGTTGCGGCCAGGGTCAGGCGGCGGCTGGCGGAAGATTATGGTCAGGAATATGCTCTGCTGTTGCGTCTGATGTCCGAACTCAGGGAGCAGGTGTGCGCTGGCCCTTTGGATTGTGCTGAACGAAAAATACTGTTTCAAAATATTCTCCATGACGATATAATCGACTGGATAAAGGCCGAGCGATGGGATCTGTTGCGAGATCATTTTTCCAAGGTTATCGGTTCGAAAGTAGAATTTGATATCAGTCAACTGAAAAGGAACAAATAAGGATCAGATGAGCTACCTGCTTTTTCAAGCCAGCTTTGCAGCCTACTTTTTTGCGGCCGCAACCTATTTAGCCTTTTTTATCAACCAGAAAAATCAGGTACGAGATGTCGCCCGCATTATTTTTCTCACCGCCGCCGTCCTTCACACGATAAACATCATTTCCCGTTATATTGAGGCCGGGCATACCCCCATCACCAGCATTCATGAGACTGTTTCCTTTTTCGCTTGGGCTGTTGCTTGGTGCCATCTTTCCTTTCGTTGGCGTTATACGGTAAAAAATTCAGGTGTGTTCACCGGAGTCGTCACGCTCCTGCTCATGCTAACAGCCTCGCTGGCCTCCCGTGAAATAATGCCCTTGCCGCCGGACATGCGGTCGTGGTTATTGCCCGTGCATGCCTCTATCTCGATTATCGCTGACGCATTTCTCACCTTGGCCGCTATAGGTTGCGCCATGTATCTCCTGCAGGAAAGGGAGCTGAAACGGAAACGGTTTGGTTTTTTCTTTTCCCGTCTGCCTTCCCTGGATACGTTGGATAAGCTGAACCAGCACTGTATCAGCATCGGTTTTCCCCTGATGACTGTAGGCATGTTGACCGGTTATATATGGGCGCGACAGATATGGGGTGGACGAGCTTGGCAGTGGGACCCCAAGATTGTCAGTGCTATGATCACCTGGTTGCTTTATGCCGGACTCATGCATCAGCGTTTCACTATGGGTTGGAGAGGACGGCGGGCCGCCTGGATGACTGTTGTCGCTTTCTGCGCTGTCCTTCTCACTCTCTGGTTTTTACTGAGGGGAGGGGCGTGACATGGGCCGTGATTCTATAGTTCTTCTTGGGGTGAATCATAAAAAGACCCCTCTGAAGATACGGGAGAAGCTCGCTTTGACCGGGGGCTATGAAGAGCCTTTGGATAAATTGCGCCAACTGGATGGTCTGAAAGAATACTACCTGCTATCCACCTGTAACCGGGTGGAAATTCTTTTCACCTGTCAGGAGCCTAAGCTGATGCGTCAGGAGGTGCTTGACCTGCTCTTTGCCGGTAAAGTGAGCAGAGAGGAAGTCGCAGACTGCATTTATACCTATGAAGATCAAGAGGCTGTGAATCATCTGTTTATGGTTTCTTCCAGTCTGGATTCCATGATTGTGGGTGAGTCTCAGATTTTAGGGCAGTTGAAGGAAGCTTTTCGTCACGCCTCCCGGAAAAAAACATCGGGACTGATTCTCAACAAGCTGTTGCATAAATCATTTTCCGTGGCCAAGCGGGTGCGTACTGAGACTAGGATAGGAGCCAATGCCGTGTCGATCTCCTATGCTGCGGTTGAATTAGGACGTAAGATCTTTGGTGATTTAAAGGGAAAACGGGTCATGCTGGTGGGAGCCGGTGAGATGGCCGAACTTGCCGCTGAGCATTTGGTTACGCAGGGAATCCAAGAGGTCGTGGTCGCTAACCGTACCTTGGAGAGGGCCATGAAGCTGGCCACACGATTCAACGGCAGAGCGGTCGGACTTGATGAGCTGGTGGAGCAACTTATTGATGTTGATATTATTATCAGTTCCACTGGTGCTGAGGGGCTTGTTCTGTTTAAGAAAGACATCGCTCCTATTATGCGCCGCCGACGCAACCGCCCGCTTTTCTTTATTGATATTGCAGTTCCCCGTGATCTGGACCCGGAAATAAACACCTTGGAAAATGTCTATCTCTATGATATTGATGATCTGCATAATGTCGTGGAGATGAACAAGGGGCAACGGGACAAGGAGGCGGTCAAGGCCCGCAGGATCGTGGGAGAGGAGACCCTGAAATTCCATCGTTGGCTTTCCTCTATGGAGGTCACGCCGACCATTGTTGACCTCAGAGCCGCAGCTAAATCAATTTGTCAGGCGGAGTTGGCCAAGACTCTGCCCCGCCTGAACGGAATCAGTGCCAAGGAAAAGCAATGTATCGAACGCATGGCCTCTTCCATTGCCGGTAAAATGTTGCACCATCCCATGCAGTACCTGAAGTCAGATCATGGCTGTGTTGATCAGGAAGAGCGGATTTTGCAGGTTCGCACCCTGTTTCAGCTCAATGGAAGCGACAGTCCAAATACCCCCTGAAATGACCGAGCACGACCGCCGTCTTATTTTAGAAGATGAAACCTTCCTCCTTCGGGACTCCGGGGAGTTGCCGGAAATCGCCTACCACTCCTCGCTCCATTATTTGACCGTTGATCAGGACGGCCCCGGGTTGATTCTTACAGAAGATGAGCTGAAGCTTTTACAGGCGGCGGCTATGGAGCGGTGTCAAGAGATCGTTCTCCGTGATTTGGAGCCGGAAAATCGGGATCTCAGGATCTATCGTGGGCCTCGTCGCAGTATCTATAACTGGCACAGGTACTGTAGCTTTTGTCAACGTGTTGGCTGGTGCCCGGATGATGCGTTTAGAGAGCGTATCGCCCAGGCTTTGATGCGGTTTATCCAGCGGGAAGCGGCTGATGTGCGGGCGGGGCTTCGGACGAGTTCTGTCAATTGCGCTGTTGAGGAGTTG
>CBDTVG010000020.1:0-13262 GCA_965363745.1 uncultured Candidatus Electrothrix sp.
GTTTCGCTCATGCTTAAAATCGGGCGCAGTATTTTAATAAAATAGGCCTGCACTTCGTTGAGTTCATGCCCACCGGCCAGCTCTATGGCAGGCTCAACCACTTCGGCCAAAGGCAGCCTTCCTAATCGTTTATGCACATGCAACAGTCCTTTGAGTGTGCCGGGCACGGCAACTGACCCTAAGCCTATATTAAAGATCTGACTTGAACCTGAAAAATCCACATTGACCGGATAAAAATGAGGCTTCGACATGGAATCTCCCAGACCAAGACCTGGAGTATTCACAAAAAAATCAAAAAATATTTCTTCTTGATCAGCGGTACGGGCTAGTAAAAGTCCACCTCCACCCAAACTGGTCAGCATCTGTTCGGCAACTGTACCGGCAAATCCCGCCGCGACAACAGCATCAAAGGCATTTCCGCCCGCCTTAAGAATAATTGCCGCCGCCTGCGCCACGGCTTCATGGCCAGCGGCCACGACAGCTCGTCTCTTTTTTTTCATATTTTCAGAGTGTGATGTTGTTTCATTATTTTATTTTTCAACGCTGTCTCAGCCAATAATCGTTCCGCAGGCTAGTGATCATCTCTTTGAACTGTTTATTCTTCCCCGCCAAACGCCGCTGTCGGTCAGTGCTGGTTCCCTGCTCCAGAACGTGACTTATTTCTCGAATATGATCCGTAGTGCGGAACCGTTCCGTTAAGGGTTGAATCAGCTTGAAGAGCGCATGAGCGGCCTGCCGCAGGGACAGGGTTGAATTGCCTAATAAATCATAAGTATCAACAAAACGACCATCAAGCCCATGCCGAGCGGCCTGCCATTTGTTAAACTTGAGCATTTGCAAACTAACAGGACGGGAGGATAAGCCACTTTCCGCGATATATGCCGTCAGGCCCTGAACAACCGCCACTAAACCAAGAGCCTGATAAAAATTGGAAGGCAGGTCACAAATGCGTATTTCCACCGTGCCAAATCCGGGACTGGGCCGAACATCCCACCAAAGATCTTTAATCTGCTCAATGGCCTGATGCTCCCGCAGGTGACAGACTTCATCCACGTATCCTTGCCAGCTGCCAAGATGACCGGCTATACCGGCTAAGGGCAGAGCCTCAAACAACTTGGTTCTGTAGGAATGAAAACCGGTATCCTGTCCGCAAAAAAATGGAGATGAACAGCTGAGAGCAAGCAGGATAGGCAGATATGGCTGGATAATATCACAGACCTGAACAGCGGTATCTCCATCTCCTATCCCGACATGAACATGCAGTCCCTGGGTGATAAACTGCCGCCCGACCTGTTGCAGTTCAGCCATAATTTTTTTATACCGTTCATCGTCGCTTACCTGCTGTACTTCCGGGCGGGCGAAAGGATGCAGACTTGCTGAATAAAAAACGCATTTCTCTGCCTGCGCAACGTCCTCCACCAGATGAATTGTTTGACTGAGATCGACTGCCGCATCGTCAACACTGGCACAGACTCCGGTTTGCACCTCAATAATGGATTGAAGAAATTCCGGTGCAATTCTGTCACCGCTGTCAGGAGCTAGACGTTGCAAAATTGCGCTGGCGTGCGGAGCCAAATCCAAGGTGTCGCAATCGACAAGCTGGAATTCCATCTCAACACCGAGCGTGTATGCTGTACTATTCCTAAATACCGGGATGAACGATTCTTTTTCCATCTGACAAGCTCTTATTCATTCTGAACGGACAACGACTGCTTCTGTTGTAAACATTGCAAACCATGTACGGCCACTGTGGCCAGCCATCGAGCACCATAGGATAAAACACCTTCGTCAAAATCAAAGCTGCCGGAATGAGAAGGTCCGGCTACACCATACTCCTTGGCCGCCCCGAAGCGGATCATAGTGCCTGGAATCCGCTGCTGGTAAAAAGAAAAATCCTCGCCTCCCAGACTGGGTGCCCCTTGGGAAACAACCTGTTCAGAACCAACGATTTCCTCAGCGGCCTTTTGAGCAACCAAAAAGGAGACGGGATCATTGATCACCGCAGGTAATCCATCATGCCGAGTGAAGGCAATTTTTGCGTCGCTCATTTCTTCAAGCCCTTTGACCACCCCTTGTATCCTCCTAAGTATTTCTTCTCTGGTGTCCGGGTGGCTGCTGCGGACACTGCCCTCAAGAACGGCCTTGGAGGCGATCACATTATGAACGGAACCCGCTATGATCCGCCCGACGGTTATCACTCCCGGATAGACAGGGTTGATCATTCTGGAGACCATAGTCTGAAGATTGATGATGAGGCTCGCCCCGACAACAACGGCATCAACCGCCTCATGCGGTCTGGCGGCATGCCCCCCCCGCCCGTGAATAACAAAAGTGAAAGGATCAGCATAGGAACAGATCAGTCCCTGATCCACCAAGAAATATCCTATTGGATGGTGGGTGTCAATATGCCCGCAAAAAATCATATCAACGCCCTTGAGACAATCGTCTTCGATCATGGCGGCGGCACCGCTTCCTGCTTCCTCCGCCGGTTGAAAAAGTAACACGATTCGACCGCCGAGCTCCCGCACAAAATTGCTCGTTGTTAATAATTCGGCAGCACCGATCAACATGGCTACATGTCCATCATGCCCGCAGGCGTGCATCACCCCTTCAGTTTTCGATGAAAAATCAAGACCGGTTTCCTCTATAACAGGCAAGGCATCCATGTCGGCACGCAAAGCGATACAAGGCCCGTTTTCCACTCCCAGCTCGGCCCGGATGCCAGTGCCTCCGGCCAGTCCCGCAGTATACCTGATTCCCAGTCTATCCAATTCCTGACAGATCAGTATAGAGGTCTGTTTTTCCTGACCAGAAAGTTCTGGCGAACGATGCAAGGCCCGGCGGATATCCTGCATCTTTTGTTGAAGAACGTCGTCCACGGTGAATAGATTCATATTTCCCCGCAACTTGTTATTTTTTGATCATTTCGTCATTTTTAAATATTCCCCTGACAACCCGACCGTCGGGATATGTGATTGTCCCTTCACCGTTCCTGCGACCGGATTTAAAGGTTCCCTCATACACCGTGCCGTCAGCCGAGGTGAGAACGCCCTGCCCGTGCGGCAAATCATTTTCAAACTCCCCGCTGTATTTTTTTCCGCTTTTATAGGTCAACACACCCTGACCGGAAAAGAAACCATTGGCAAATTCACCTTCATAATGGCTGCCGTCCGGAAAAATGTACGTGCCCTGCCCTTCAAAGATCCCCTCGACAAAATCTCCTTCATAAGAAGAACCGTCGAGATAGGTGAAAAGCCCTTTTCCTTTACGTTCTCCGTGCTCAAAAGAGCCTGTGTACTGCCGCCCGTCAGCAAAGACATAGGTGCCTTTACCATGAAATTTACCGACCGCAAATTCACCTTCGTAGGTCTCCCCATCAGCCAGTTGCAGGGTTCCCCAGCCATCCATTTTTCCATTTTTAAACTCACCTTGATAATGAGAGGAATCCGGCAGATCAACGCCTGTCACCCCGCTGAATCCGCTGTTGCCTGTTTTATCGCCTGAATCAGTATCCGCATCATCTGAATAAGGAATTTCATTGATCAGAATAATTTGTTGATCTGTTGCGCTTTCAACTTTAATATTATTAATATTTTTTCCGTCGTCGTGTTCGACCAGTTCGACCTCCTGTTCAGATGTCGCCGAACTGACAGCTTGCTCAACAGACTTATTCTGCTCCGGGATCGATGGTTTGTCAATGTCCTCAACATCCTTAATTTCCACAGGTTGCTGAATTTTTATATGCGTGACAACCTCGTCAACAGGTTCAACAACCGAAGAGGCGGAAACCGGTTCCGAGGTGACAACGGGGCGGGGAGTCCGGGCAATGTGCCGAACAGGGCGAACAGGGATTCGGGTCGGTTTTTTCCGGACGGGAATTTTTACGACAGGTTCATTATCAACAAATCTCCCCTCATAAACACGTCCGTCCGAATGCTTAAGCCTGCCCTTACCCGTTCGAACTCCTTTCTCCCAGTGTCCAGCATAACGTGAGCCGTCACCGTAGGTCATAGTACCTTGGCCATGTGGACGACTATTAAATAATTCACCTACGTACTGTTGACCGACATCGAACCAAGTCAAGGTGCCCTTTCCGGTTATAGCTCCAGCAACAAAAGTGCCTATATAGGTACGCCTGTTCTTTTCTTTTAAGGTGCCCCGACCATCGTAGAGATCATTGGAAAAATATCCTTCATAGCGACTACCGTCGGGCATTTTAAGGATACCGTATCCCTGACGAACCGAGCCGATATAACCGCCGGTATAGACATCGCCGTCAGCGTAACGACGCACGCCCTTGCCGTTCGGATGTCCGTCACGAAACTCTCCTTCAAAGCTGCCGCCGTCCGCCATGATCAGCTTGCCTTTTCCGTCTATTAAATTATTATGAAAATTACCGATATATCTTCGACCGTCTGGGTAAATCAATACTCCCCTGCCCTGGAATCGCCCTAATTCAAACTGACCCTGATAGCGACGACCATCCGATTCCTTCAAGGTGCCCTCTCCGTCAATCACACCGTTTTTAAACGTGCCTATATATGATCGACCATCAGGGCTTTTCAGCATTCCCCCTCCATGAAATTTGCCTTTGACAAAATCACCACGGTATCGAAGTCCTTCAATGGTCGTCAATATTCCTTTTCCCCAGAGAAAACCATTTTTAAACTCACCCTCATAAATCCGACCGTTGGCCGCTTTCAACTTTCCTGAACCGTTTTTGCAGTTTCCTGATATACAACCCGCATGACAGATTATGACTAATGACAACTGAATAACAAAGGTGGCAATTAATATTCTTTTAATTCGCATTAAAAATTCCTTGGTTATTTAATGTGACATTTATCAAGGTTCAGGATGTGTGCGCCGCAAGGCAATATAGATGCTTCAACGCAATTCGCTCTCAGGAACGATAATTCGCGTTAATATTAACATAATCACAGGTCAAATCAGTGGTGAAAACTTCGGCGTTTTCTGCACCGTCATGCAGGTCAACGATTACGGTGAATTTTTCCCGCCTTAACACTTCAGAGGCTTTTTTTTCCGCTGTGGCACCGAGTCCGAGGCCGTTCTCAACCATAGCAACATCATCAAAAAGAATGGAAACCCGCTCAGGCCTGAAGTTGCATTCTGAACGCCCAAGAGCAGCAATAATTCTTCCCCAGTTGGCATCCTCACCAAAAAACGCTGTTTTAACCAATGCGGAATTGGCGATGGTCTGGGCACCGTTCATAGCCTCTTTTTTACTCCTCGCTCCGAGCACCCGAACAGTAACCACCTTGGTGGTGCCTTCGCCGTCGGAGAGAATTTGCAGGGCCAAATCTTTAAAAATTTTATGCAGAGCGTCGGTGAATATTGCCAGCCCCTGCTGATTCTTCTCATCAAGCCAAACATTCTTGGCGGCACCATTCGCCATGACGAGTACGGTGTCATTGGTGGAGGTGTCACCGTCCACGGTGATCAAGTTAAACGACTGTTCAACACCTGTTTTGACCGCTTCATGCAGGGCGGGAAAGGCAATTTGTGCATCCGTGACCACAAAACATAACATAGTGGCCATATCCGGCATAATCATCCCCGCTCCCTTGGAGATCCCCAACAAATTCACCTCAGCATCACCAATCATCACGGAGGCGGAGGAAGTCTTCGGAACCGTATCCGTAGTCATGATAGCCTGAGCAAGAAGATCAAAACCGTCATCTTTCAGACTGGCTGCGAGCTTAGGCACCGCTTCAACAAAAGGTTGTGGATCAAGTTGCTCGCCGATCACGCCAGTAGAGGCCACCTGAACCAAATCCGCATCAATCCCCAAGGCCTCAGCCGCCATGACGCTGGTGGCCAAGGCGACCTCCATACCCTGTTCACCGGTACAAGCATTGGCGTTGCCGCTGTTGACCAGCACAGCCTGGGCTTTTCCCTGACGAAGCCGTTCCATATCAAGAATGACAGGCGCGGCCTTCACTTTATTTGTCGTAAACATACCGGCGGTCACAGCGGGAACTTCAGAGTAAATCAAGCCGAGATCAAGCCGATCCTGATAACGAATGCCCGCCTGCACAGCGGCGGCGGAGAATCCTTTGACTTTCATAGAACACTCAATTTTGTTTTTTATTTTTTGTTGTATGGATTACGGCCCTGGCCGACGACTCTTCGGTGACGCATGAATTTCAATACTATTAAACAGCATTACAGTTCGTTACCTGACAAACAACATGCCGAGAATAATCCATTATAAATATAAAAAGTATAATATCATAGAGTAACGGTTGTGTATAGCGGTTATCTCAGCTCAGGACAAACTCGGTAATTTCTTTATAGGTGCCGACCCGCATGGGCGGCCCCCAGTATCCCGTGCCCCGATTGACATACAGCAGGGTCGATTTGTGTCGATAAAACCCTTGCAGATAGGGTTGCTGAAGGTAGGCTAAATACTTAAATGGCCAAATCTGGCCTCCGTGCATATGTCCTGAGAGTACAAGATCAACCCCGTATTCAGCGGCTTCTCTGACCGCGATGGGCTGATGGGCCAGCAGAATGATTTTCTTCCCCTGAGCGATGCCTGCCAAGGCTTGGGAGAAATCCGGGGCATACTGTTTGCCAAATTTCCCGGCACTTCGGTCATTCACCCCAGCAAGAACGAACGACTCCCTTCCCCTACGAATTTCGGTTCGGCGATTAGCCAGCACCGTGATACCCAGTTTTTCAATCTCCGGCAACCATTGCTCCACTCCGCTGTAGTATTCATGATTACCGGTAACAAAAAAACTCCCCTGCTTGGCCTTGAGTCCGCTCAGAGGGACAATTTCATCGACAAGCTGTTCTACGTTGCCATCAACCAGATCTCCGGTTATGACTACGATGTCAGGCTCAAGTCTGTTCACGATATCAACGATTTCAGAGAGATCCGCCTTCCGAAGCATCGCGCCGATATGAATATCCGAAATTTGGACGATTTTAAAGTTCCTGAACTGCTCCGGCAGCCCTGCCAGCTTGATTTTGAAGCGGTTGACTGAAGGAGGCTCGGCGCATTTTTTCACCCCCAAGGCGGATATTCCGAAAACCAAGGTTGAGGCGGAGAAAGCGAAGCTACGGGCAAGGAATTGCCTCCGTCCAAGATCCGGCTTGTTGCGTTCAGGCAGGAGACAACATGTTGAATAATAAAAGATCTTCAAAATGTCGGCGAATAGGAATACAAAGAAAAACAACATCAGTATTCCTAACCAGAGATGGGCTGACCAGAGAAAGGGAAAACTTTGCGCAAAGGGAAGCTGTTTCGCCAGCAGAGGTGAGGCCGGAAAGGACAAAAAAAGAAATATGACTGTCCAGCTACCGATTTTTTTGGCCCTACTGCTGAGGCATGGATCTTTCACCAACCGTCGCCAGAGGTAATAATGCATAAACGCCAGAACCAACCCGAGCACGGCCAGAAAGCGTAAGAGGAAGAATGTTGAGGACATATTCTGAATAGAACTGTATGAGATTCTGCTCCTTGCGGGAAGTTTCGTCCTCTATCGAAAAACAGCGCAACAGACACCACGTTGCAGACGGAATATCTGTCGCATACAAATTTAGCTTTTAGTGTTCAGTGTTCCAATATTCGCCGCAATCGGAGTGGCGGCTTCCGTACTAAAGGCCACCTTGCAAAGCCTCTGTGACTGCCTTGCGCAACTGTTTCGCTGTGTAAAAATCACTCTTGTACACCTGCTTGCCGGTAGGTGAAAAAACGACCAGCAAGGGAATCGTCAAGCTGCCAACCTGCTTGAGTTTTTTCTTGCCGTCAGGATTATTTCCCGTGATATCCACCTTCATGGGCATCACATCCTCGTCCGCCAAAAGTTCGACGATCTTCGGGCTGTCCAAGATCCCCTGCTCAATCATCTTGCAGTTCAGGCACCACTCGGCGGTGAAGGTCATGACCACCACTTTGCCGTCCTCAGTCGCCTGCTCAAAACGCTCCGGGGTGTAATACACCCAATCAATCGGCCCTTTATCGGTCAAATGCACCCCGGCCAGGGCGGACAGAGACATGATACCCACGCCAAGAACGACAAAAAATAGCTTTGCAAACGGCTTGGATGCGATCCATAGGGTGCGCCAAGCCATCCAACCGCCTGCGATCAGAGCAAAGAACATCACCGGCCACCAGTACAGTCTACTCGACGGTTCTGAAGCAGAAGAAAAAAGCACCTCCGCACCGACCCCGATAAAATACGCCGCTGCCGCCAGCATAAACAGCCCCATCACCTGCTTGACCAAGACGCTGGCCGGGCCGGTCTTGGGCATTTTGCTGACCCAATGCGGTGAAACCGAAAGAATCAGGTAGGGAACAGCCATGCCAATACCGATAGCTGAAAAAACAGCCAGCGTAGATGCTGGTGGCTGGGTTGCGGCCCAAGCCGCTGCAGCTCCCATAAATGGCGCAGTGCAGGGAGTTGAAAGCACAGCAGCCAGCACACCGAGGCCGAAAGAGCCGTGCAGGGTGTCCTGCTCCGGGTGGATCATATAGACAAATCCAGGCAGGCGCAGAGAAAAAAAGTCAAACATACCCGCAGCCATGACAGCGATAATCAGGCCGACCGTGATGGTGAATCCGGGATACTGGAACAGCTGGTTAGTGGCGCTGAAACCGCTGACCAAGGCGATCATAGTTCCAAGACCGAGCCAGAATACCAAAACCCCCAAGGACATGAATACCCCAAGGAGCACACACTGCCGACGATTCTTGGCAGCGTAGGACAGGCTGATGATCTTGATGGGGATTAAAGGTAGCACACAGGGGGTGAAGTTGAGCAACATGCCTCCGAAGGCCGCAGTGAGCAATAACAGGGCTAGGCCGCTTCGGGATGAGCCGTCAATGGAAAATGTCCAGCCAAACATGCCGAAGGCGACATCTTCGGAAACCTCGGCGGGCAGTCCGTCCTCATAGTCGCTAAAAAGTTTCTGATTGATTGGAGTGACAGAGGCGGTCGGGGCAATGATTTCGATATCCGCATCAAGCCTGATTTTTTCTGGCATCAGGCAATATTGCTCGGAACAGGGCTGGAACGCAACCTCCAGAACTAGGGCGGGGCTTACTCCGGGCAACAGGGTTTCAGACAAGTTGACAGGCAGGTAAATAATTGTCTGCCCGGCAAAGGCCATGAGCGGCTTATCTACATACGACGCATTGAAAGGTATCGGTTCAGGATAGATCGGGGCCACAAGCCGCAGACCTTGATCGGCTTCAAGCACCGTGACCTTAGTGGGCAAAAGCTGAAGATCTTTTATTGGCACAATCTGCCGTTCATCCGCATTGACATGAAACCCTTCCTTGATGCGAAGAACAACCGCTAACACGGCAGTATCACCGGGGCGGGCGCTGTCCACGGACCAAGCGGTTTTCAGGCTGAACGCCTTGTCTGGGACTCTATTTTGTGCTGATGAGATGCCGCAGTGTTGAATCGGTGCGAGCAGGACAAAGAGGGTGATGGCGAATAATACGTACAAACGATTGTTCTGTGTTCCGTTGTTATATAACATAATATGCGGGATATACTCTTAATCTCAATTTTCAGTGACGATGATCGCTGTTCAAGCATGGTTGAGCTATTTTTACAATATGTTTATCGGAAAGACAAGAGGAAAACCAGTTATGTCACCCGCTCTCTTGCGGCGGCAACAGCTTTGGAGTTGGCGGGCCGGTACCTTCGACGATGCTTTTGGGCTTCATCGGTCAGCGAGAAAGAAAGGAGCAACTGTTGCTTTGAGTAAGAAAAGGAGGGCTGAAAGGGAAGAAAAAAACAGGTGATTAAAGAAAATGCAGGGTGCGCTGAAGACACCCTGCGACGGTCAACCTACCATTTGGCCGCTGAGAAGCCGTCAAGACCCGCACCCGCCTTAATTCCGGTTTGGAAACCTTTCCGATTCTTGTTCTCGTTCTTTTGCGCTGCAACGGTAACGGTCTTGCGGACTGCTTACTCTAAGTATAACATTTTACCCTTCCCGCACTTTTTGTCAAGAAAAACAAACGTTCCTCAGCTTTCCTTCCGTTCCGCAGGTGAACGCTATCCTTGACAAAACAGGGCATTTCAACTACCGTTCTTCTGTTGAAGATTCGACAAAGTGAACAACCCGTCGTAGTCCAGCATTATAGGGCGACCACAACAAACCAAACATCAAGAGGAAACACCATGAAACGCAACAACACCAAAAAAGCCAAAGCCGTACGCAAAATCGTTATAACGGAGAATATCAACAAAAAAACCAAAGGTTTCCGCGCTGGTCTGAAAGTCGGTATAAATTGGATAAGTCTGGGCAGCATATGAATAAAAATTTAATAAGGTAGATTATGAAACGCAACAACAACAGGAACGGCAACGCAGCTCGAAAAACCGTTACAGTGCAGAAGAACGAAAAAAACCGCAAAGGGTTCCGCACCAGGATTAAAGCAGGATATGGTGCCGGAGCATTTTAGATCTAATGTGTTTATCTTTTAGGTAAAATTACAAGCGAACCCAAGCTGAGCAGAGTTGCCGACAACTGAATCAACAGCCAAGGGTGTGTCCACAACAAAACCAAACCCAAAGAGGAAACACCATGAAACGCAACAACACCAAGAAAGCAATCCGTAAAACCGTTACAATCCAGAAAAACGACAAAACACGCAAAGGGTTCCGCACCGATATAAAAGCAGGTATGAAATTGCCGGTTCAATCTCAACCCGTTATAAGCTAAGGAATGAGAATTTAATAACTGCTCCATTTGTCTAACCGGGCAACATACGGTGACCGTGTCGCCTGTACGAAATATGGCAATTATTTAATTTCTGTTCCTAACCCAGCATGTGCGGCTTCGCAGGAATTCTAAAAATCGACCGGCTGCCCCTCGGCCCTGAAACCGAACCGGTTCTGCGGGCCATGGGTCAATCCATAGCCTATCGCGGCCCGGACGACGAGCAGCTCTATCAGGACAACACCTTGGGTGCGGTGTTCCGCCGTCTTTCCATCGTCGATGTGGAGGGCGGCAGGCAGCCCCTGTTCAACGAAGACCGCTCCCTGATGCTGATGGTCAACGGCGAGATCTACAATCACCAGGAACTCAGGGCGCAACTCAAAGACCAGCATCAGTTCCGCACCGCCTCCGATGCGGAAGTCATCCTCCATCTTTACGAAGAACAAGGTAGCGATTTTCTCCGTCTGCTCAACGGCATGTTCGCTCTGGTTCTCTGGGATATGCGTAGCCGGGAGCTGTTGCTGGCCCGTGACCGCCTCGGCATCAAGCCCCTATTTTACAGCTTCAATAAGGAACGTCTCCTTTTCGGCTCGGAAATCAAAGCCCTGCTGGCCTGTCCCGACTGCCCCCGTGATTTTGACTGGGAAACCGCTCTGAGCTTTAATTTGGTGCAGCAGAGCGTGGACAATCCCCTACCCTCCTTTTTCAAGAATATTGAACAGCTGCCCGGCGGCTCGTTGCTTATTGCAAAGCCGGACAGCGGAGAAATCCGTCAGGAACGCTGGTGGACGCTGGATATTCCATCAGAAGAGGCATTTGCGGCGGACGACCGCTCCGAGGAGGAGATTATCCAGGGCTACGGCGAACTCCTCGAAGACTCGGTGCGCCTTCGCCTGATGGCAGACGTGGACATCGGCCTGTTCCTCAGTGGCGGCATCGACTCGGTTTCAGTGGCCGCCTTCGCCTCCCAGCATCAGTCCCTGCACACATTTTCCGTGCTTGGTCAGAGTACCTTTGAAAACGGCGATGCCCGGTCAGGCCATCAGGCCGCAACCTATCTGGGTCTACCCAACCATCAGGTGCTCTATTCATGGCACGACAGCCCCTTCACTCCAGAGGGCTGGAAATCTCTCTTGTGGATATGCGAAACGCCTCTCTGCGATGCGGAAAAGCTGTACAAGTTCCACCTGCACCGCTACGCCCGCTCAGTCTGTCCGGGCCTCAAAGTGATGCTCCTAGGCCAAGGCAGCGACGAGTTCAACGGCGGCTACGGCCCAAATTATCTTGCTGAGAATTACCCTGACCGACCGGAAGAGGAACGGAACTGGCCTCTGTTTATGGAATTGCTCCGGGATTTTGAGAAGACTCACCTCCTGTCTCTCGGCCCGAAAAACACTTCGGACTACGCCAACTTGCTTAACAGCGGTTTCCTCGCCGACTGCGGTAATACAGCCGTACGTCCTCATCCTTGGCAGTACCATATGCGGATGTATCAGGCCAGCCTCCAGATGTTCAACCTTTGGCATGAAGACCGAACTGCCGCCGGGAACAGCATAGAAAACCGGGTGCCCTTTTTGGATCACCGCTTGGTGGAGTACAGCGCCGCTGTGCCGCCGAGGCTGTATGCCGAGCTGTTCTGGAATAAGCGCATTCTGCGAGAGGCCATGCGTCCGCATCTACCGGAAGCACTGGCCCAGCGTCCCAAGGTACCCTTTTTTCACGGGCAGGACGTACGCTACACCCGGCGGATGATGTATGAACTGCTCTATGCCGATGACCGGGCCTTGCTGCGTGAGGCCTTCGGTGATGCGGACGGTTCTCATCCGGTGTTTGACCGGTCCACGGTGGAGGAGCTGATCACCGGTATCCCGGACGATCCCGAATATGCGGATATGGATCATCTGGTCAAACTGACCAATATGAGCCTGCTGGCGAAGATGGCAGAGGGTGCGGCAGGCGCAGCTACAGTCGTCTACGAAGCTCCGATTCTGCCCTCCCTGCGAGCCGAAGAATGGAATGAGGAAAATATTTCCCTGCGTCTGGCCCTGCGGCGGGAGGAAATCACCCCGGAAAGTATCCCGGAACTGGCCGAAGGCGTGCTCCTCTTGACCACCGGGGAACAGGCGGGCGTGGAAACGCCCTGCTGGCATATCCTGGTCAACGGGGTGCTGGAGTATGATTTAGATGAGGCGGAGCTGGGGGACTGGATTGCCGTGCTGCGCCGGATGGATGGAAAGACTTCGCTGGATGCAATCCTTGCGGAGCTGGGCCTGAAGCAGGCGGATATCCGCAAGCATATGGAGGAGGCTGTGGATTACGGGGTGGTGGAGTTCCGGTGAACGCACAGTCGTTCCCCAGCAATTTTAAATTTGGCAACCTACTATTATTTTTAATAAATGCATGTTACCTTGAAAGGTATAATCAATATAGCATGGAGACCAAATTATGCTCTTAAAGGAATTGACATTCGATACTTTTCTATGTTTTTTAATCAGTTTCCGTCCTTTTTATCTCATCAGCGGGCAATGCAACAAGCTAAAGGTTGCAATAAT
>CBDTVG010000021.1:0-12963 GCA_965363745.1 uncultured Candidatus Electrothrix sp.
TTGAATAATGACGAATAATCAAGAAGTTACGCTGATTGTTTCAACACCCTTATTATATGCCGTACCTTTGCAAACACCTCGCCGGAGGCGAGGTGTTTTTATGAGACACGTAAAAGGGGGGAGAGGAGCAGGAATACGTGAAAAATTCAACAAAAAATTGATTAAATAAACGATCCCGCCCCGAGGGGCGGGATATCAGAACCGAGGTTTCGCAATGAGCTTGCCTTATCCGCTAGAGCTGGGTACAAGTGTCTCCAAAAAGATTAATGATTCGAGGTATAATGTTGTTTTTTTCCGAATAGGTATAATACAGATCCTTCAGTTCCTGCAACTTGGCAGAATAGGCAGTATCATCGGCCAAGTTATTTGTTTCAAAGGGATCCTCCGCAAGATTGAACAGTTCAGGATCAAGGTTACATACTTCTTTAACCAGCTTCCAGTCTCCGCTGCGCAATCCTATTGCGCCCAGCATCTCAAAGGCTACATAACGCTTGGTCGTGTTTTCTTTTACTCCGTTGCTGCCTATAATAAAGAACTGTTTGTTCAGCGGAACGATAGCTGCATGTGTTTCCTGCAACGCAGGGATACCGAACATCGGGGGGTTTTCTTGCCCGTTATAGGTCGTCGGATAGCTGATTCCTGCCATGTCAAGCATCATTGGAGCAAAATCCGTTACAGAGGAAACCATGTCGACTTTCGTTCCTTTTGCCTTTTTCCATTTAGGATAGTGTATAATAGCCGCAGTATGCCAGCCGCCCTCATAATTGCTTACTTTTCTATCGGTGAACGGTGTGTCCGAGGTTATAGCCCACTCAGCATCAACAGATGTGTATGAATCTCGCTTGCCGATATTGTTATAACTGTTCTTGGCAGGGTCCACAACGGCATAAACCTGACTTGCTGCTCCGTTGTCACCATGGATCGTGATCAGAGTGTTTTCGTATGCCCCTATCGCCTTGAGATGATCTATCAGTTCTCCAATCCTCTGATCCAAAATCTCAATCATTGCCGCATAGACTGCCATTTCTTTGGCGGAAAACTCTTTGCCGCCATAAATATTACCTGGAGTGCTTCCGGGCGGATTTTCAATTACACCCTGCCCATCATCGACTTCCGCCCACGGTCTTCCGGGGATGGGAGGTAGTGTCGCATCAGTTGGCCAGAATCCGAGTTCTTTCTGCTTGGCAAAACGCGCTGTGCGGATGGTTTCCCAGCCTACGCTGTACGTATCTATATTGTCTAAAATAGCCTTATCAGGGGCTTGTAGAGGATTATGCGGGGCAGTGTAGCTGACACAGAGGTAAAAAGGCTTATCTTTATCATTCCCGGCCTTCCACTGGTCCAGCATCTCTTTAGCGGACATGGTGTAATAGTCTGTCGAATAAAATTCGTCAGGAAAACTTTCAATGCCGCGACCGTTCTCGGTATACAGCCAATCTGGATTGGTGGCACCACCCGTGGAAAGTTCCCAAGGTATATACGGTGACGTCTCCGTGGAATAATGATTTCCGCCGCCCAGAATCAAAGCAGCTTTGGTTACAGAAAATCCTCTGTTATAGGGATCATGCGCTGCCATATCATCAGCTTCCTGTTCCGTTACCCCGGCTTTTTCAGAGAGATCCCATTTACCGGTGAACATGGTGTGGTAACCGTTCTGCTGGAGCAGTTCCGGGAAAGGCAGTGCCTCAAGTGACAAACGCCCTTCATATTCAGGCTTCCCTATCTGCTCCCCCTCGGGGGGCATTCCAGACATGATACCCACCCCGGAGGCATGGCTTGATTTTCCGGTGAACAGCATTCCGCGGCCCGGAGTCGATGTCGGAGCCGCGTAAAAGTTGGTCATGATAATGCCGTCATTGGCAAGCTGATCAAGATGAGGCGTCGGTATTTCTGAACCGAATGCTCCCAAATCGGAAAAACCCAAATCATCCAAGATAATAGTTATAAAATTCGGCTTTGTTGAGGCGGCATGACAATCAACAGCTCCCCATCCTACAGTGCCCAGAGCCAACGGAACCATCAAAAGGCCCGCATTTTTTCGGATATTCATCATATCTCCTCTTTTGTTAAAATTGTATAAATAACCCGTCCGGTTTAAACCTGATAACAATTTGTTATCAGAAAATTACTTTGTAACTATTTGTTTCAATTCGGATAGTGCTGTCGATATAACGCCGCCAATTTTTTAAGATCCTTATCCGCCCGCTGAAAAAAGAACTGATAGGAGGAGCAGAAATGATTATGTCCTTTATCCGCCGGATCACGAATTCGATCTTTTATGCAACCGCCATAGCATAACTTCAACCATTTGCATTGCGTACATTTTACTCCAAAATCAGATTTTTGTCTCCCAAATTCAACATTTAGTTGAGATTGAAGTGCCTCACTTATTGTTATCTTATGGACATTGCCGATGCGGGTATCTTTCGACACCATATAATCGCAGGAAAATATGTCTCCGTTATGCTCAATCACCGGTGCGCCAGCACAGACCTGCTGAAAAATACAATGATCAGGAACCATTCCCGCATATTTCTTAACAAGGTCATCAAAAAAACGAATAGAAGTTTTCTGCTTAAGTCGTTTAAAATCAAAATCTTTTATCCATAAATTAAACAGACGGAGAAGGAAAAGACCATACGCTTTGGCGCTGACTGAATAGGATGCGGCTGTTCCTGGGTGCTCCGGGTCGGTTTCCACCACCGGCATAAACTGCATGAAAATGAACCGATGTCGTTTGAAAAATTTATACACCTGCTCAACATATTTCGCCGAATAGGCATTGACCGTGGCCAGCACATTGACCGGCACCCCGTGGTCCGACAGCATGATGGCTTTTGTGAGCACCCTGTTAAAGGTTCCGTTCCCCTGAATATCCTTGCGATAGCAGTCATGTACATGTTCCGGGCCATCCAAGGAAATCCCGACTAAAAAATTTTCTTCTTTGAAAAATTCGGCCCATTCTTCCGTCAGCAAGGTGCCGTTGGTCTGGAGGGCATTGGCGTATTCACGGCCTTGAGCATAATACCTCTGCACCTCCATAGCCTGTTTGAAAAAATCTAATCCCATCAGCGTGGGCTCGCCTCCGTGCCAGATAAAAGTGGGAGCATCGCAACAGGCAAACATATCTGCGATAATTTTATCCAAGGTCTGCTCGCTCATCCGGTGCTCAGTCGGCAAACCGGTATACAGACTCTGTTTTTCAAGGTAAAAGCAGTAATCGCACCGCAGGTTACAGAAAGAACCAGCAGGCTTAATAACAACACTTCTCCTTGTCTGCACCTTGGTGGGTAAGGAAATCATTATTTTGCCTGCGGGCTGTCCCTATTGAAAACAACCGAAAAATATTGATTCAACCCCACATGAAAATACGTTCCTTTGATCAGATCAGGGGTTGCGGGATAAAGAGTATAGGTTGATCCGGGATATCCCTTGTCTCGCAACTCAATAATCAATTTTATTTCCGAATTTTCCGAAAAAATCTTCGCCTGAGCGATATTGATCGGACTCGGATTATAATAAGCGGCATCCACTGCGCCGTTTTTGTCAATCTTTTTTATCTCAATCACATAATCCCCATCATTTCGACGCCATTTGCCGATAAGCTGTTCAGAGTTGATCGGCTGTTCGCTCACAGCCTTGGCCATATCAGAGCCGACCGAAGCGGTGGCAATCAAGGGCGTATTCTCAACCTCCTCAGCGCCAGCACCGGTCACTAAACACAACACCGCCGCAATACTCCAGACGCAACTATATCCTATGAGGACTGATTTGAAAAAATTTCTCATTTCGTCAGGCACAACCTTAAGTTAATAGAAAAAAAATACCCGCAGAAAAACGGGTCAACAATATGTGATTAGAAATTGATTTTTATACCGACAGCGAGCGTAGTGTCCAGCTCCTCCATATCTCCCGCCGGTTGTCCAGCCGCCCTTCGCGCATCAAAGTAATTCTGAACAGCCTCGACGAAACGGTTTTTATCATAGTCCATTGTATAGGAAGCAGTAAAAGACATATGCTGTGACAATTTAAATTCCAAGCCGGTCTTGACCAGCCAAAAATAATAATTCGAGTCTTTTAGCAACTGAACATAGTCAGCTTCATTCGTAAAGGTGATTGTATCCGTGATGTTCCATCGCAGAGCATGTTTAAAATAGATATTGTCGGAAGCGTAATCATCCACAGGCGTAAAATCAGCATACATGGCCTTTCCTGTCAGTATGCTGTTTTTATATGTCACATCTGAATAACCGTAGAACACCCCCGCCGTCAATGCGATGTTCGGTCGATCAACCACATCAAACAAAAATCCTCCGAAATAATTTGAGCGGTTGTCTATATATTTGGCACTATCATTAATTTTCCATACCCCGCCTCCGACAATCTGTGCCCAGTCCGATAGAGGATAACGAAGTGCCTGGAAAAAACTTTCTGAGTCCACATTGATGGAAACTCCGGTTAGCGCTTTTTTCGTTTCCTTTTTACTGACAGAATATTTTGATACACTGGTAAGTAGTTGTTTTCTTAATATCAGTTCTGCGGAAGCCTTATGACTGTCAGCTACCACATTGCCGTCCTGTCCTGAATAGGAATAGTTCGCCGTGAATTGATACAAAAATTGACGAGGTATAGAACTATTCTTTCTTGGATTTTTAGACCAAGAGGCTCCGAGGAGATCTTTGCCGCTGGCAATCCAACCGTTTTCAGCCTGATGCTGCGTTTCTTCTTCCTGTATTTCAAGCGCAGCTTGTCCATTATTATGTAACTTCTCATAATCCACGGGCAGCGGTCTGACTAAGCTCTGACGAGGTATAGAACTATTTTTTCTTGAATTTTTAGACCAAGAGGCTCCAAGGCGATCTTTGCCGCTGGCAATCCAACCGTTTTCAGCCTGATGCTGCGTTTTTTCTTCCTGTATTTCAAGCGCAGTTTGTCCATTATTATGTAACTTCTCATAATCCACAGGCAGCGATCTGAATAAGCTCCGCCATCGAAGGGAGCTTTTCAGCGCTGGATGTTCTGTCAAGTAGGTGGTTCCAAGATGAGATACCATATTATTATCAGCAAATGCTACGGAATTCAACAACAACAGCGCCGAAGCGCATCCGATTATGCGGATTACATTTTTTTTCACATTTCCTCCTTTTTCATGAATATATTTTTATTGAACACCGCTCGGCGATGTTTGTTCCTTTATCCTTTTGTCACAATAAGCCAAGCCAGCAGTCTCGCAAAAAAATTCACTTTGTCCAATTATCCAGTAGCAGTAAAAATTTTTTATACATTACGAATACTCGTTTTCAGTTTGTTTGAACATAAAGCATATTTTATGGACAGAGCCACAGCAATAAGCACAGCAAAATATCCGTAATCAACAACGGTAAACGTTCCTGAGGATATGAATAAAAACTGCGTCGGATAGCATAGAACGACCAAAGACAAGCCAATGACGATGAACAACAATTTTCTTTCAATTGTACTGGTTGAAACGAAAACTGTCCAGAATACTATGACGAGTATTATCAATAGCGGGGAAAAAAATGTAAAAAAAGTGAAAAAAGAAAAATTTTTGCTCACTGATATTTCTGTATTAAATCGAGAATAAAGCAAATTGTCAACAACAGAATGTGCGGTCAGGACATCCTGATAAAAACGACTCCCTTGAGAAACCCAGTCGGACGGAACAGAAATATTTGTTGCCGAAACAAAGGCTGTCTCTGGAATATAAACAAGATCATAATATATTTTTCCCGCATGACGCATGCGTATAAACAGCCTCTGTTCGCTGTTGAAGGGAAAATATCTTAAGTCAAAATCAGCTTTGAATTTTCCTTGAAATTTATATGTTTTTGAAATAATCCCATCTTTAATTTCTTCTTTAATCGTCGGATCCTGGACAACGGGTATTACAGCGTTAGTAAATTCGAGAGGCGCAGTCATATTTTCACCAATATCAAAGTGCGCCGGATACTGAAACCGAAGCGAAAAATAAGCGCTGAATGCGGAATGCTTTTTATCAATTGCAGTCACCCGAATTTGATCCATAGAGACATGAACCACTTTCCTGAGCCCCATCATCAGTTTATCCGCAATAATAATCTTGCCCTCCAAAACACCTTTCATCAGGTTGCCTATATGTTCAACATGCTGACCATACTGATCAAACGCTGCTGTTTCCTTGCTTTTTTCCCACATCCCGACATTGTATTGTCTGCTGACACCTCCATGCTCATTAAACCAGAGCTGACCGGTCACTCCATCAACTGACCGGTCTTTATGGTAAAATCCAGCCAGGGCATCCCTGACATTTCTTCGTTCCTCCCGAATGTGTTCCGAGCCGGACAGTCTAATTTTTTTCATTGCCTCCACGGCGAGATGAGCTGCGTCATAATAACAGGCACTGACAACATCAGGTTTCTCATGGTATTTTTCAAAAAAATCCTTACGAAATTCAAAAGCGACCGTCCCGTTAAGCGACAGCATAAAGGGAGATATAAAATAAATTCCATCGGAATAATATCCCGGAAATATCTCCTCCTTGGGATAATCCTTTTTCAGCTTGGCGAGAAAACTTCTGGAAAAAGCATAAGAGGCTATCATATTGTATGATCTGCCGGAATCCTTTAAGGCGGCGACAATGGCCGCCCCCTCATCCGAATGGGTGGCAAAAAAAATTATTCCAGGATCATCCATCGCCGCTAAATCATTTTTAATCGTTTCCAACTGCGCCTCTGGATCCTTTTCAAAATCCCAAGCCCACTTTCCTTTCAATTCTCCATTAAGACTCCCGAACGTTTTTTCAAAATTTTCTAATAACGACAGGCCATAGGCATCTTTACTGAAAATAATACTTGCGGATGCCTTTTTTATGTCCTTTAAAAGAATATTCTCATCTATGCTTATTATATCAAAAATATAATAGGCAATAAATTGCCCTTCCATCGCATTTCCCGGAACAGCTCTAAAATACCATTGATTATCCTCAATCACCTCTTCCGCAGAAGCTGAAGCCGTAATTGCGGGAATTTCATTTTTTTTATAAATCTTACCGGCCGCCACCGAAGTGTCGTCATAATAATGCCCAAGAACAAGCAGCGCTTTATTATCTCGGATAATATCCAATGCGATCTGCTCCGCCTTTTCCGGGATATTTTCATCATCATAAAAAAGTAGCTCAAGCCGTCTACCGTCAATGCCGCCTTGTTGATTAACAATCTCCCGGTACAGCTCAACCCCCTTGCGCATAGCTTCACCTTGCGCTAGCTTCAATGGCCCAACAACAGCAATATAGACCTTTTTTTCGCTTAAAAGTTGTGGGAACCGCACAAATACATATGCAGCGAGACCTGCGAGTATCAAAACAGCGAACAGTATTTTTTTCATATCAGCTTTCTTTCTCTATCAGTATTAAACGGTCAGCATGCGACCATCCCTTGCGGCGGCATCATCCTTGGTGGTTAGATGCTTAGGATATCGCATACATTCAATTCCGCCCGGTTTAGCATCCAAATTTTACAACTTACGCAATGAGCAACGGCCCATGCAGATAGCAAAACAGCAAAATACCGCCAACTGCGACTGCGGGATAGCAAACTAGAGTAAAATAATACAACCATCTTCTTGTTTTATAAGAAGTGTGGGCATGAGCCGCATGCGCTGTCAACAGAACCAGCAAAGAAAAAACGCCCTGTGCATAAAGTATCTGAAACATATATCGGATGACTTCTAGGCCTGGAAAAAGATATCCGTAAATAAACCGAAGCCCAATGGTGAGTGAGACAACCAGAGCGCATACTTTTAGCTGAACACGCACCTGTTCCACAGGAATAAAAAAAACAAGATATAATAAAAAAATAATTATAATTATCGGCAACGCTGTCCTACCCAGAAGGAACAGGTGACCTGTGCGCTGAATATTGACATCAACATGCATCATCGAATAAGACCGTGTCGTTTTATCCGATCCGACTTCTGTCATGCGATCCTGAAAAAAAGACGTATTCAGCACTTCCCATTCTCCAATTTTTTCTCGGTGCAACTCTCCTCTTTTTTCAACTGAGGAGATTGCGGCAATATCTTGAATATAAATAATTTCATTTCGTTCCGCCCGAAGATGGTGAAAATTTATACCGAGTGCCTGACGGTCTAAAGGATAATGACTCAAATCATATTTTGTTTTGAAATCAGCAATGACTTTATACAGGCGTACCTTAATCTGTCCATCTGTTTTTGCCGTGATCGGCTTCCCCAGCTTGACAGGAGATACCGCATTGCTGAATTTGATTGAGGTATCATCAAAACTGCCCTTAAAGCTAAACCATAGGTAGAATTCAGCTGTAAATGTACCTTGTTCTGTATCTATCCTATGGATACTCTTCACGTCCACTCCGGTATAGATCACCTTCAGCGGCACCATACTTTGCCCGCTGATTTTTATACGTTCTTTCCCTGTATCGCTCTCATCCTCGGTGGACAAAAAAACAGACTTCGCATTTTCTGTTTTTTTGTCCGTCATTTTTGCCGCCTGATATTGGACATAAAAGGGTATAAACTGATGATTGCGCCAAAACCCCAGAGACATCGGACGGATGAAATTTCCTTTCTTATTAAAAAATATGTTTCCGGTGGCCCCTTGGACAGCCACATCGGGTTCATTGAGCCGCTTCAGAGCTTTTCTAATCCGCCCTCTGTCCTCACGAATATCATTTCCCTGAATCTCAGCCCGTTCCAAGGCATTCAGGGCGACCAACATGGCATCATAATAATTGGCGGCGACCCACGAGGGTTCCTCACCGTATCTACGGACAAAATTTTGACGGAAAGCTGTGGCTTCCGGCTTGTCGGCCAAGTAGGAGATAAAAGGTGATACAGCCAAGATACCGTGTGTATAGTATCCCGGCTCCTTCCTTTCTTTCTCATACCCGGCAAAGCGGCTGATAAACGAGGGACTGGAAAACGTATTAGGCCCCAGCACTAAATAATCTGTTCCGGGATATCGGAAGGAAGCGATAAGACGCACAGCCTCCTCCATCCCGGTTGCGAAGAGAAGCATCCCGGTTTTTTCCGCAGCTCTCAGCTCTCCTCTGATATTATTCAGCTCACGGTCCGTTGCCTCCTCGGAGCTCGTAAAAAACCACTTATGCGCAATATTAATTTGTTTTTGGCCGAGCTGATCTTCAAGTGCTTTCTGAGCGCTCTTATCATATTCCGTCTGATCGTATATAATACTCACCTCGTCGATATCGAGCAAATTTTTGACACTGTAGGCCAGAAATTCACGCATAAAATTGCTGTCCGGCATTATTCTAAAATACCATGCATTGTCATCCAGTACCGCGTCATCAGCTGAAGCCGACACGGAAGCGGAAGCCATGATTGCGGGAATTCCGTTTTTTTTGTAAATGGTTCCGGCCGCTGCCGATCCTTCACTGCTGTAATGGCCGATGACCAGCAGAGCTTTGCCCTCATCGGAAATTTGCGACGCAATTTTAACGGCGGTGCGCTTATTTTTATCATTATACGGCAACAGTTCGATCACTTTATCCTGTAGCGTCCCACCCCGCTTCCTGATCGTCTCCCGTGCCATCTCCGCCCCCCTACGCATAGCCTCGCCGTCTTCCTTTCCTATTCCACTCATAGGGCCGGCAAGGGCTATATAGACCGTTTGTTTCTTACCGCCGTCGATAGAACGAAATAAAAAAACACAGGCAATGCCGACAGCCAATATCGGAATGATCAGAAACAATTTTTTCATCTTTCTCAGAAACCCCGCAGTTCTTCCAAATTTTTTCTTGCCATCTCCCCTATTTCTCCAAAAGGCACCGCCTCAAGCACCGTTTTGAAACATTGTACCGCCTTTTTACTCTCGCCCCGCTGACGGTACAGCAGTCCCAGATTTATCCGGGCTGGTATAAAATATTCACTTTTGCCCAAAATTTTTTTATAGAGTTGCTCCGCTCCAAGAATACTGCCCTCATTATGACGGGCGAGAGCTTCCTCAAACAGGGTCATCACCTGATTGGTCACCTCAATTGTAAAAAAGGCACCTATCCCTATTTGCAAAAGCAGAAAGGAGATAGGTGCCTTGATGAGACCGACTACGCTTAAGGCCGCAGCCACGGGATAGGACAGACTGAACAGCTTTTTGTCCTTATATTTGACTTTAATGGAGGTGAAATGCCCGTAGTTTATAATCCCCTTCATCATTGTTTTCAAATGTTTTCCTTCAACCCTATAGCTGTTGCTGTGATACTCGGCAAATTTTCCTGTCTTCTCCCTAAAATTTTTCAGAGTTTTATCATAATCATTACGGGACTCAATATTTGACAAAATTTTATAGGCATGACTGATCCGCCTAAACTGCTCATCGCTTCCTTTGGCTATGTCAGGATGGCACTGTTTGGCCAATCTTCGAAAATTTTTCTTAATTTCCTCATAATCGGCATCCTCCGACACTTCAAGCACTGTATAAAGATTTTCCATAAAAGATATGTCCACAGGTTAAATTAAAAAACGCTTCCCTCAAAGAAACGAAATAAAAGGTGGCAAAGGCGTTGCAACCCCTTGCAAACCTATGGCTTTCGCTATAAATTATAGCGGATTATAACGGATTCTGTTGATACGGCAACAACCCGTTAAAACTGAGCTGGATGTTCTCTTATTGTCACTGAACGTTGTGTAAGAATGAATCCTTGTTGATCATTTTGTTTGACTTGCAATCCAATACTGTACACCCCTGGCTTAAGATCTATAGTTTTAATAGTTGCAAGAAATCCATTATTTTCAAGGCTCAATGATTTAAAATGCTTACCAACATCTCTGCGAAAAAGTTGTGAGGTATCAAACGCTAACGTTTCTTGGTCGGATTGCAGGACAACATAAACTTCAGCTTGATGCAGTTGTCCTTGAAGCAAGACCCACCCTTCAATAAAAAGATATTTTTCACTCAGATCAACATGCTCTAGGTCAAACAAAACAGAGTTTTTCCCGCCTAACGTAATGCTTGTTCGGCAGGAGATTTTTTTTGCATCTAACTTGAAATGGAGAAAAATGTTTCTGTCTTTAGGAAAATTCAGCGGTATATTTATTGGGATCAATGTATATCTCTGTTCCATCTGTTTAGCATAAAACGTGTGCATTGGTATAAATGTACGTCGATATGAGAAAACATAATATCCATAGAGTGCCCGTGAGAGTGTGGCAAGATCCCCTCGAAGATAGAGAATGACCTCTTTTTTCTCTGCACCTTTTGTTTTTTTCTCAATATTTTCTTTTAAAAGTGCCAGTGTCTCTTCAGGATATTGCAGTCCAACTTTTTCTTTAAAAAAAGAATTGTAAAGGGACATGATATTGCCAGAAAGGGCTTTGTTCAAATAAACTTGAGAGGCGAAACAACTCCCTGAAAGAATATAGAAAAGTATAAAAGAAGTGTAGGCCTTGGGGAATCGACGGTGGCAAGTGGCCTTATAAATAATGAAGGGAATAAAAAGAAACCAAGGACTGGCGAAAAAGAAACGCCAGACAATATTTTCATAAAGAAGAATACCTGTTATTCCTGCAAGCCACTTAGTTGTTGGAATGAGAAAAAAAAGAATTAAAGCGACAAGGAGCAGGGTAAGAGGTCGATTTGATCCTTTTTTATGGAAATAAAAAAACGTGATGCCCCCATAAATTAATGCAGCTATGGAAGAAAGCATTGCCAGCTCACTGAACGAATTCTGGAGTCGGTTTCCCCCTTTTGCTGTAATTTTTGTTCCCGTAATATTGATTTTCTGAATGAGTTCAGTAAAGCCGTTTTGTGCAGAGACACCGTGGAAGGTGGGTAAGTTTATATAAGTGGCTATGACAAAAAGAATACTTGGTATAATTGTTATAAAAACAAAGCTGTACATTATTTTTTGTTTTATCGACACCAACGGGGTAAACAACAGACTTAAAATGAGAAAAATGAAATAATATATCGCCTCTGACGGGTGAAAAAATGCGATTACTAAAAAACCTGCGACAATCAGGACGACGAGAGATTGTTTTTTACGACAGGTTAGACCATCATTAAAAAATAACTGTAGAGTAAAGCCTGTTATCAGCCAGAAAAGGGGAAGAGTCAACCCTTGGTAGGTTACTGAATACCACATAATCCAAGCTTGTTGATACTCTACAGAATAGGTGCCGTTGCCGACGAGCCAATATAACGTCGCGAAACAGGCCAAAAGAAATAAGTGATTTTTGGGAGCCTGTTTTTCGCATAGTCTGAAAACGGAAAACGAAAAATAGAGGAGACTTAAAAGAGCAAAGATATATTGAGCACTGTGAATAATTTTGGCCCATAATAAAGTATCGTTAATCTTTATAATGGAAAAAAAAAACGCCCATGCCCAGTGCCAGGCGCAAAAATAACTTTTATTGTCCGGCCAGTAAAGAAAACATTCTCCGTCATCGAAAATGGATCTTATCTTTACAAGATGTTCCCAAGGATCATAGGGGAGCCTCAGAAAAGGATGAGTGGATATCACTAGACAGAAAGCGGAGAAAGCCAAGATGAATCCCCAGAGCACATTTTTCTTCGGATATTTTGAGATGGCAGAACGTATCATGTTTAAAATACTTAAATTATTTAATAACATTGGTGTGATTCTTCAAGTTGCTTGGCGTAAAGTTTAGAGGGTTTAGAGTCTACATGACATCCCTGATGAGGATGAAATATTTAACATTTTTACCAGTATTCATTTCCTCCGACACAATTTTTGAGGCGATGTATACAAGTATGGTGAGAATAAAACCATTGCGTATAAAAAGCCAGAAGAGATCACATTTCGCTTTATCGGAAGCGGATATAGGGCTGAGGGTTGTTACCCGTTGTTACTGATTGGGCTTCGCAAAATAGAAAAGAAAAATGAGCCTAAATGTGATTTTTTTTCCTAGGGGCTCTGCCTTGACAATTGGGTTCACTTCAGTTAATTTTGA
>CBDTVG010000022.1:0-12584 GCA_965363745.1 uncultured Candidatus Electrothrix sp.
ATCAAAGAGCGGCTTTTTCCGGTAGGACGACTTGACTTGGACAGTGAGGGAGCCCTGCTCCTGACCAATGACGGTGCCCTGGCCAACAAAGTCCTCCATCCTCGTTTTGAGGTCAACAAAACCTATGAAGCGACTGTAAGAACTTCGCCAAAAAAATCAGATTTACGACGACTTGAGCAAGGTATTATTTTGGATGGACAAAAAACTTGGCCCGCTCGGCTACGTGTACTAAATTCTCAAAAAGGAGCCGCTGTTATTGAGGTGATCATTCATGAAGGGAAAAAAAGGCAGGTGCGAAAAATGTTTCAAGCTGTCGGGCACCCGGTCATCAGACTGAAAAGAACGGCCTACGGCGGGTTAAAATTAGGTAATTTAACCGAGGGAAAATGCCGTTTTTTAAACAAAAATGACATAAAAAGACTTTTTTTGTAAAAAAAATAATATTCCCTTTACAATCAGAATCATAACTGATTTACTATTATTAGTAGTGACATTTAATGGTTTTATATTAAACCAATTTTCTAAAAAATCCTCGGTCCTGCCCGATTAGGGATCAGGCCCCGCTGTGAAAGGGAGATAGTATGAACAAATCGGAACTGATTGAGACATTAGCCGAAAAGATTGATTTACCTGTTCGTGAAACCGCCGCTATAAGCAAGACCATCATTGATGCGATGAGTAATGCTTTGGTACAGAATGATTCCATTGAGATTCGTGGATTCGGCAGCTTTACGGTCAAGGAATACGGTGCCTACACAGGCCGCAATCCTAAATCAGGGGAAAAGATTGATGTCGCCCCTAAAAAACTACCCTTTTTCAAAGTAGGAAAAGATCTGCGGGAAAGGGTGGACGCGGCGTCGAAAAAAACAAAAAAGGGTAAGAAAAAAGCCGCAAAGAAGAAAAAGTAACCCGCTTTTTCACATCAGTCTATGATCCCTCCCACGAGATCATAGATATGAGCCTCGGTGATATGTACCTTAACAATATCACCGGGGTTTGCCCTTCCTTCATTGATATAGACACAGCCGTCAATATCAGGAGCTTGATAACGGGTTCGTCCTTCCAATAGGAGATCTGTTTCCCGGCTTACTCCTTCAATAAGCACATCCTCCTCCTTGCCCACATACTGGCACAGTCGATTCTTACTTATTTCCGCCTGTTGCTCCATGACTCTGGCAAAACGCTCCTGTTTCACCTCTTTCTCCACCTGTTCAGGAAAATCAGCCGCTACGGAACCATCTTCAGCTTCATAAGGAAAGACCCCCACATTCTCCAATTGCCAATCATGCAGGCAGGAAAGCAATTCTTCCACATCGTCTTCCGTCTCACCGGGAAAACCAACCATCATGGTGGTGCGCAAAGCGCAGTTTGGCAAAAATTGACGAATCATAGCAATCAACTGATCCAGATCCCGCCGACCGTAACGACGGCCCATCTTATGTAATACCCGGTCGCTGACATGCTGAAACGGAATATCCAAGTAGGGAAGAATGCGCGGCTGATCAGCCATCAGTTGCAGAAGTTCCGAGGTTGTGGATACCGGATACAAGTAGAGCAGGCGTAACCAGGGGATATCGGTTTCCGCAAGCAGTTGCTGCAACAGAACAACAAGGTTGTCGCCTGCGCCGAGGTCATCACCGTAGGCGGTCAGATCCTGCGCAATTAGGGACAGCTCACGCACTCCTGATTGATCCAAAGTCTTAGCCTCTGTGATCAAGTCGCTAACCGGTCTGCTGCGTAAATCACCTCGTATTTTAGGAATCATGCAATAGGTGCAACGGTTATCGCAGCCCTCAGTGATCTTCATATAACTGCGAAAAGGAGGGGTCGCCAGTCTGCGCGGCATGCTGCTGTCAAGGATAAATTGGGAAGGTTGCTGTAAAGAAAGGATAGAATCAGCACCCGATAATGAATTAATCAGCTCCGTAATATGCTGCTCGTCATCAATGCCGACAAACAGATCCACCTCCGGAAATTCATTTTGTAATTCCTTGCCGTAACGCTGCACCATGCAGCCGGTGACCACCATTTTTTTCGTCGGATCTTCCTGCTTGTATTCAGAAAGGCGGAGGATCTCATCCACAGCCTCTTCCACCGCCGGACGAATAAAACCGCAGGTGTTGATCAGCAGTAGCTCGGCTTCTGCCGGATCTTCCACGGTTTCATAGCCGTTAAGTTCAAGGGATCCGAGCATCATTTCGGAATCGACGAGATTTTTGGGGCAGCCGAGGCTTGTGAGGTGCAATTTTTTTAGAGTTTTCATCATGATGGTCGTTAAAAATTGTGTTGCGTAATTGTAGAGTTATTCCTCTTTACGGCAAGGGAAGGCAAATGATCTGAAAAAAGATTTAAAACGTTTGCATATAAGCTGTCAAGGCTTTAAAGTGACGCTTCACTGGAAGCGGGAAGCTCCATCCGCTGCGCCAGTTCACAAAGCAGAAACAGTATTCTCCTTGATTCCTTTTTGAATTTCTTAAAAGAATACTGTGGCTTCCAGGGATGTTGCCAGAGCTCATCAGAAACCAGCATTACAGCCGCAAGCTCAACCCCTCTGAAGGCGGCAACCGTACACAGCGCAGCATATTCCATATCCACCCCGTATATCCCCTGCTTCGCATAATCAGCAACTTTTTTATGGGTTTCTCGGTAGGGAGCATCGGTCGTCCACAGCGAGCCTTGCTGGAAATTAATTTCCAGATCGGATATTCCATTGCACAAGCGTGTCCGCAGGACTGGAGCAGGCAGTATTGGATTATGGCGGATGTCTGCCTGATAATGCTGACTAGTACCTTCCTCGGAAAAGGCCTCTGTCGGGATCAAAACATTCATAGCATGGAGTTGCTGTTGTAGAGAACCACACCAGCCGTAAAGAATAATTTTTTTCGCTCCAAGCGCAATCAACTTTTCTAAACACATCACAGCCATGGGGGCACCCACCGCAGGTCCGGCAAAAAAAAGCTTGTCCGAGCTGTACAGGTTGGAATTAAATAAAAAATGACGTTGCATATCATTTTGCTTAGCATAATCAGCAAGGCTGGCGGAATCTGAAGGATTGACAGCGAGAATGCCTGTTGCGGGAAGTGCTGGCTCTCCTTTGAGCTGTTCTGGATTTATAATGCAGGAGCTTATTTTTTTTCTAGTCGTGTGCATGTTTCATATATAGTTTGGATATAGGCGGGAAAAAGAGGAGATTTTTTTCCCCTGTTTCTGAACATCGCAAACTCGCTTAATAACAAATTATGAAGGTTACAGCAGAATTACTTTGCAAAACCGGTGTTTTTTTTATATCAATTATTTTTGGGCTCAACTGTCTGCGATAATTGAAGCGTGGGTGAAGGGTGCTGTCCCGTAGTTGGTCTGCTTTTTCCAACATAAATAATCAACATTATTATGAATACCCATTTATTAGCATTACAAGATTTCACCCGGTCACAGTTGCGAACCTTTCTGGAACGAGCGGCATTGCTGAAAAAAGAAACACAGGCCGGTCTGCGGCATCAACACCTTGCGGGAAAAAAAATCTGCATGTTGTTTGAGAAGCCCTCGACCAGAACCAGAGTGTCCTTTGAAACTGCTATGTATGATATGGGCGGTCAGGTTGTCTTTATGTCAACCAAGGAAACTCAGTTGGGCAGAGGTGAACCGCTCAAGGACACCGCTCGGGTTCTAGCCCATTATGTGGACGCTCTTGTGGTGCGCACTTTCGGCCAGCAGGTGGTGGAAGAGCTGGCTTGTCATTCCAATGTGCCGGTGATTAACGCGCTGACAGACCTGCACCATCCCTGTCAGATTTTAAGTGATATAATGACGGTGATTGAGCACAAGGGCGATCTGGAAAAATTAAACATTGTCTGGCTCGGCGATGGAAATAATATGGCCAACTCTTGGATTCAGGCAGCTTCAGTGCTTGGATTTTCTTTGACCTTGGCCTGCCCGGAAGGCTATGAGCCGGATCCGGCTCTTTTGGAAACGGCAACGAAGCGAGCGAAGCAGCCGATCACGGTGTTGCGTGATCCCGCCGAGGCCGTGCGAAATGCAGATGTGATCAATGTTGATGTCTGGGCATCCATGGGACAGGAAGATGAAGCGGAGCAACGGCTTGCTATTTTTCAACCCTATCAGTTAAATACTGATTTGCTGGCCCAAGCTGATAAGGATGCGGTTGTCCTCCACTGCCTGCCCGCCCACCGGGATGAAGAAATCACGGAAGAGGTACTGGAAGGGCCGCAGAGCGTGGTTTTTGATCAGGCGGAAAATAAGATGCACATGCATAAGGCGATTTTGGAATCTTTGATTAAAGGCATGGTGTGATCCTGCCTTAATCATAGGGTAAAACCTTGTCGTAGGGTACGAATCTTGTATTCGCCCATTTGCGTTTATTTTAGATTGAAGGAAGGGCGATCACAAAGATCGCCCCTACAGCACCCAGATTCCTTTTATACAAAACAATATAAAAAATAAAAAATTATGAGCGTAGATAAAATAGTGCTTGCCTATTCAGGCGGATTAGACACCTCAGTCATCCTCAAATGGCTGGCCGAAGAATATGAGTGCCCTATCATCGCCTATGCAGCGGATGTGGGCCAGCATGAAGATTGGGATGCTATCCGGGAAAAGGGCATGTCCACCGGTGCGGAAAAAGTGATCATCTCCGACCTGCGTGAAGAATTTGTCCGGGATTATATTTTTCCCGCTTTTCGGGCCAACGCCATCTATGAAGGCTCCTATCTCTTAGGTACCTCGCTTGCCAGACCGATCATCGCCAAAGAGCAGGTTCGCATTGCCGAGCAGGAAGGCGCAGATGCCCTTAGTCACGGAGCCACAGGCAAGGGCAATGATCAAGTTCGTTTTGAATTAGGCTATCTGGCTTTGAACCCGAAATTGCAAATTATTGCGCCTTGGCGATTCTGGGATCTTAATTCCCGCAAAAAGCTGGTCGCCTTTGCCAAGGAGCACAATATTCCCATTCCCACGACCAAGAAAAATCCCTACAGCTCGGATGAAAATTTGCTCCATATCAGCTTTGAAGGCGGGATTCTCGAAGATCCCTGGAATGAGCCGGAAGAGGAGATGTTCAAACTCTCCGTATCACCAGAAAAGGCCCCGGATGTTCCCACCTATATTGAAATGGAGTTTGAGCAAGGCAATCCGGTGGCCATCAACGGCGAACGCTTAGGGCCTGTGGAACTGTTCACCAAACTCAACACCCTGGGCGGCGCAAACGGCATTGGTCGGCTGGATATGGTGGAGAACCGCTTTGTAGGCATGAAATCCCGTGGAGTGTATGAAACACCGGGCGGCACCATCCTGCGGGAAGCGCATCGGGATTTGGAGACCATCACCATGGATCGTGAGATATTACGGATCCGGGACAGTCTGGTGCCAGAATATTCCAAACTGATCTACAACGGCTTTTGGTTTGCCCCGGAAATGGAATTGCTGCAAAAGACCATGGATGCAAGCCAAAAAACCGTGAACGGTACTGTGCGCCTGAAGCTCTACAAGGGGAACTGTATTCCTGTGGGTCGCAAGTCAGACAATTCGCTCTATTCCGAGGCCCATGCCACCTTTGAAGAGGATGCCGTTTATGATCAGGCGGATGCGGGTGGATTTATCAGGCTAAATTCCCTGCGTCTGCAGATTCAGGCGTTGAATCGGAAGTAAAGGGAACCAGTTCTGTTTCGCATGTTTCGCAATCTATTCATGGGGCGTTCCGCCTCCGGGTTAAGCACTAAGCACCGGGAGGCGGAACGTGTTTTTTTAATGCGCTGTTTGTATATGCCGAAAGCTTTACGCCACCCGTGAACCAGCCGCAATATCCCCGGCCACCGTGGACAACACCAGCCGTTCATTTCCATCCGCATCAACTTCTTTGGCTGCCAGCACCATCCCCTGAGAGATAATCCCCATCAGCTTAGCTGGTTTCAAATTCGCCACGATAATAACTTTCTTGCCCACCAACTCTTCCGGGCTATAATGCAGGGCGATGCCCGCCACCAAGGTGCGTTCCTCTGGAGCCTTGACTGTCAGCTTGAGCAACTTCTTCGCCTTCTTGATCTTCTCCGCCGTGACGATTTCAGCCACCCGTAACTCGACCTCACCGAATTGCTCAAAGGTGATCAGGCCTTCCAGATCCACTTCCGGTTCCGGATGCTTTTTTTTTGCCTTACCTTTTCTCCCCTGCTCCTTCCCTTGAGCCTGGGGCTGCTGTTTTTTCTTTTTCTCTAAGCGAGGAAAAAGAGCCTCGCCCTGATGCAGCACAGTGCCAGCCTCCATTTTCCCCCAGCAACCGTCTTCTGCCAGCACAGCCTTGGCAAGGATCTCCTCCTGACCCAAGGCCGCTGCCATCTTACCCGCCGCAGTGGGCATGATCGGACGCAGCACCAAAGCGAGAAGCCGCAAGCTGTCCGCAAGAAAATAGAGCACTGTGTTCAGCCGTCCGGCCTGAGCAGGCTCTTTGGCCAATTCCCAAGGCGCATTGATGACAATAAAGCGGTTGAGCATGCCGATGACTTCCCAAACGGACTGCAAGGCCTTATGAAACTCGAAATTGTTCATACAGGCCGTATAGTCGGCGACCATCTTTTCCAAGGCATCCACCAGCACTCGGTCTTCCTCAGTGACTGTCGCCTTGTCGATCTCCGGCACAACGGAATCCGCATATTTGGCCAGCATGGTCAAAACACGGGAGAAAAGATTACCCACGTCATTAGCCAAATCCGCATTGCGGCGACCTTCCAGTGCTTCTGTGGAAAAAGAGGAATCTCGACCAAAACTCATCTCCCGCAGGAGAAAATAGCGCACTGTATCCACCCCATACTCCTCCATCAGCTCGCCGGGTCGAATGACATTGCCGATAGACTTGGACATCTTGGTCTCGTCCACATTCCAGTAGCCGTGGACATGCAGGCGTTTATAAGGAGCTACGCCCATGGACTGCAACATGGTGGGCCAATAAATCGCATGGGGTTTGAGGATGTCCTTGGCAATCACATGTTCGGCCACCGACCAATATTTTTCAAAATCTGGGCTGTCTGGATAACCGATTCCGGTCAGATAGTTGATCAGGGCATCAAACCAGACATAGGTGACAAAGTTCTCGTCAAAGGGCAGTGGAATCCCCCAAGTCAAACGGGAACAAGGCCTTGAGATACAGAGGTCTTCCAACGGCTCACTGAGAAAAGACAGCACTTCGTTACGGTAGCGTTCCGGGGTGATATATTCCGGATTGCTCTTGATGTGGTCAATGAGCCAATCCTGATATTTGGACATGCGGAAAAAATAATTCTGCTCACTGATCTCTTCCGGGGTGGTCTGGTGATCCGGGCATTTGCCGTCAACTAACTCCTTTTCGGTGAGGAAGCGTTCGCAACCTTTGCAGTAATGACCGGAATATTCGGAAAAATAGATATCCCCCTGATCATAGACCTTCTGCAAAATATCCTGCACAATCTTGATATGTTCCGGGTCGGTGGTGCGAATAAAATGATCCGGCTCAATGTCCAAACCGGGCCAGGTCTCCCGGAAGGTCGAAGAAATTCTATCCACGTATTCCCGTGGGCTGACACCCTCCCCTTCCGCCGCCTGCACGATTTTTTCTCCGTGTTCATCGGTTCCGGTCTGAAAACGAACCTCATCGCCGCAGAGGCGACGGAAGCGGCTGTAGGTGTCCGCAATAATAGTGGTGTAGGCGTGCCCGATATGGGGCATGGCGTTTACGTAGTAAATCGGGGTTGTTATATAAGTAGTCATAATCACGTAGATACAGTATTAGGTATTCAATCGCTTCCGGTTTGCTACGATTTAATCATCGTGAGCAACATTTTAAAACGAGTTATGGATTGCAAGGCATGGGGCTCATTGGCGGGCATTATAATAAAATCGCCTTGTGTCAACTGAAATGGCTTTCCAGAAATCGTAATTTCTACCTCTCCGTCAAGAACCTGAACCAGAGCGGAAAAAGGAGCTGTATGTTCGCTTAACCCTTGCCCTTTGTCAAAGGCAAATACAGTCACTGTTCCGGTCAACTTGTTGAGAATCGTTTTGCTGACAACCGCATCCTGTTGATAGTCAACCGTATCAATTAAAGAAGTTGCGTTCAATTCATTACTCATCTTTTTCCTTATGGCTAGCTAATACTAATAGTTGAGATACACAGCAAGCACAACGGTCACACAGATTATGTGGACGTTCCTTGCGATTATAAAATAATATATTTTATGGAGAATTTAAGTAAAAGTGACCAAAGCGAAGGTAATACCTAAAAGCACCCATCCTATTTTTCTTAATTTTTGAGACCAATACTGGAATACAAGTGCAACTTCAAAGCCAACCACAAAAAAATAGAGTGGTTTCGCATATCGCTCAAACCAGCCAGCATCTGCCGGAAGCATTTCAGAGGGCAATATTTCCGCTTGAACTATCGCTATGATGACCAAGGCCGTAATAATTGCGACTATCCGCTCAACTATAAAAGATCCTTTTTCCTGCCATGTCATTAAAAAACTCCTTAAAAAAATATTGTTGAGCTTCCCAGACCAACTTATACTTATCGACCGCTGGCAAGTATACAAAAAGGCCGACAAATGTTGTACAACCAATTGCCAGCCATATTTCTGTTCAACAAAACTTTTTTTCTTTATCCGTCCCTGTTCCCGTCAATTCCGTCTTCTTTCATCTTGCCAATGAAGCTACCAAGTGCGAACCCGACCAGTGTCAATATGAACAAAGTCTGATTTCGCATAATAGCCCACACCACCGGATTCGAGCGATATGGCGCAGTCACGCACTTTGCTGGTTTTTTGGCCGGTAAGCCGAACATCAATAGCCATGCCCTGCATATGCAAGCTGCGTTTCGCGACGCCGTTGCTTCTGCTGCGCAACTTTCTGTTCGTTCGGGGTGAACGATAGCCGGAAATCACCTCATAGGTGCTGTCACAACACATCTCCTGCTGTATCTCCCATAGAATATCAAGAACATACGGGTCAATAGGATGTACCTCGTATGTGCGAAAATCGCCGAGGTATCTGTTGATTTTTTTCAAAGCGGTTGAATCATACACATCGTCTTTTGCATAATCAATATTAAGGCGTTTATGAGTATGGGTGTGATAAAATGATAGTGTCTTGATATCCTTTGGGGTGGCCAGCGATGGAACTTTCGCCCAAGCCGGAGCAGCTTGGACGAAAACAAGCCCCACAGCGGCCTTCGCCCCCAAGGTCAGAAAAGAACGTCGATTCATATTGTCTCCATTATATTTGTTTTTCGATAGATAAATTAGCCCACAGTATTGTCTCACCTGCTTGGATCAGGCAGGGCAAAACCATTAAATGCTTGAAACGATATAGACTATGGCTATATTGTATATAAAATTATATTTAGTCTTCTGTCAATCTTCTTTCTTGAAAGAAGAAGTATAAAGCAGACCGCTTGTCTTTTTTCTTCTCTTTATTTCAAGAAGTAAACACCCCTGTCGGAAATAAAAAGTCGCATTTTTTCGATAAAATATTTATTAATATTAATTATTGACAAGGCTACTTTTTTTATTATAACATATTAAATATGTTTGTTTAATTTAATTATTAATTAAGATATTAACCTGCTACAGGTTGACAATAACCATTTTTCATTGTATGTGCCTCGGCTCCTTCCACCTCTTCTTCAGACAATCTCAACACAATCAACACGATCTGAATTCCGTGAAAATGACTATTCCCCTTGATAATCACAAGAATTTTGAGGATAATGGAAAGCTATCACTTCCGCCGCCCATCCCGGCTCCTGCTAACTAACCTCAATTTGACAAACAATCACCCATGACAGATTTCACAATCGGCTCCACCTATCACGGATTCGTTCTCCAGCGCAAAGAAGATATTGATGATATAGGCTCAGAGGTTTACCTGTTCAAACATGAGCTGTTGGGCACTCCGGCCCTGGCCATTAAGAATGATGATCCCAATAAGACCTTCTGCTTCACCTTTCAGACCGTGCCGGAGGACTCCACCGGAGTCGCTCATATTCTGGAACATTCCGTGCTCATGGGATCAAAAAAATATCCGGTGCATGATGTCTTCGGTGAGATCAACAAGGGCGGCCTGACCACCTTTCTCAACGCCATGACCGGCTCAGATACGACCTGGTATCCTTTCGCCACCCGCAACATGACCGAGTATTTCAACATCATGGATGTCTACTGCGACGTGGCTCTAAACCCCCTGCTTCCCCGCAGCACCTTTGAACAGGAAGGCTGGCATTACCACAAGGAGGCCGAGGACGCGCCACTCCAACTCCAAGGCGTGGTGCTCAACGAAATGAAAGGCGCCTTTTCCGATCCCATCCGGGCCATCTTTCACCACACCTTCGGCGGCCTGATGCCGAATTCCACCTATGCCCATGAGTCGGGCGGTGATCCGGCAGTCATACCTGATCTCAGCTATGAACAGTTTGTCGAGTTTCACAGCAAGCATTACCATCCCTCCAACGGGATGCTCTTTTTTTACGGTGACGCTGATCTTGAACAGGAATTGGCCGCTGTGCAAAATAACTTTTTGGCTGAATACGAGCAAGCGGGCGAGAAGGCTGAGGTGGTTCAGGGAGATAGTATTGCCGAGCCAGTCTTTATCGAGGACGGTTATGCTGTACAGCCGGGCAGCGAACTGACCGGCAAGACCTATCTGGCCGTGGGCACAGCGGTGGGCACGGTGCTGGATCGCCGCCGCAACACCGCCTTTCAGATCATCGCCAATATCCTCTACAACTCTGATGCATCTCCCTTGAAAAAGGCTATTGTTGAGGCCGGACTCTGCCGAGATTTTGGCGGTTTGTTCCTAGAGGACTCCTGTTATAAGACTTTTATGATGACCTATCTGGCTGGATCTGAGCCGGAAAAACGTGATCAATTCCTTGCGCTGTATCGACAGACCTTGGCTGAAATCGTCGCTGAGGGGCTTGATCATGATCTTGTCCTGTCCGAACTGAACAAGTACGAATTTGCTGTCCGGGAAGAACTGACCAAGGCCCAGCGGGGTCTGGATTTGATCGGCAAGGCCCTGCCTGCACTCAAGCATGGTTCAGATCCTTTCGAGGCCTTTCAGGTTGAGGAATTATTTGCTTCAATTCGAACAAAAGCCTTGGAAGAAAATTATTTTGAGCGGCTTATTAAGGAACACCTGCTGGAGAATCCCGCTTTTGTTGCGGTCACCCTGCGTCCTGACCCGAAAAAAGCCAGCCGAATTATGGAGGCGGAGCAGAAGAAACTGGCGGCTTATGAACAGAGCCTTGATCAAGAGCAGTTAGATACACTGATCACCAACACCAAGGAGTTAATGCGGCTTCAGCAAACCGCCAATGATGAGCAAACTCTTGCCCTCCTGCCCCGTCTTTCCCGGCAGGATCTGGAACGCAAGCCTGATTTTCAACAGGCCGAGGTGGACACCTCTTCTGTCCCCTGCATCACCAACGCCTTGGATACCAACTCCATCGCCTATATCCAATTCGGGCTGGATTGTTCCGCTGTGGATGCAGATCTGCTACCCTGGCTTGATCTGTTTGCGGGCATCGCCACAGAAATCGGCACCGAAAAGCGTGACTATATCCGTTTCGCCAAGGACATTAACATCTATACCGGTGGATTCAGCCACTCCTTTGCCACCTACCGACATATTGACAACAATCAATCCGTCGATCCCGTGTTGTGGTTCCAGACCAAGGCCCTGTCCAACTACCTGCCCAAGGCGGTCAAGCTGATCAGTGAGGTCTTTGCCGATCTTGATCTCAGTAACCGACAGCGCATTCGAGAAATTGTTTTCCGGGAATTCACTTGGGCCGAGCATTCAGTGCAGAGCGAGGGCTATTCTCTGGCCTCTTCTAGGGTCTTGGCCCATCTCAGTCAGACCGGGATGATCAACGAATACGTCAACGGGGTTACCTCCTACCTGAAGCTGAAAGAACTTGTTGCGAATTACGACGCAGAGGAAGAGACCTTTCTCGCCAGACTTGAGGCTTTGCGCCAGCTGCTTTTTCAGCCTGAAGGGTTGAAAATCGCAGTTACCGGGTCAGCCGCTGATATTGATAAGGTCAAGGGATATACAGAGAAGGTGCGCAGTTCACTGAAGGGAACCCAACAACCAGTCGCTGAAATTACATTCCCAACCCTGCCCGCCCGGCAGGCCTTTTGCACCTCCGCCGATGTGGTTTATAATGTGCAGGGTTGCAAACTGTTTATCGACAACAACGACTACAGCGGCGATTTTGAGGTACTCAAAACCTGGCTGTCACGGGATTATCTGTGGAACACCGTGCGCCAGTTAGGCGGTGCCTACGGCTGTTTTGTCCAATTTCATCATATCTCCGGCAATGCCGCCTTGGTCAGCTACCGCGATCCTCAAGTTAGCAAAACCTATGCGGCCTATGACGCTGTCGCCGCTGCAATCGGGGAACTTGACCTCAGTCGGGACAAGCTGGATCAGCTGATCATCGGCACCTACGGAAGCCTGAATCCCCATCAATCACCGGCCATGCTGGGGCTTGCCGCACGCAATGAGTATCTTTGCGGCATTACCCCGGAATACAAGCAACAACG
>CBDTVG010000023.1:0-12283 GCA_965363745.1 uncultured Candidatus Electrothrix sp.
TATTTTCGATTATTCAACCGATCCAGAAAGAAATTAATCCAAGAAGAAGTTTTTTCCCGTTTCCAATCTTTGGGAGGAAGGTAGGCGCAATCGGCAAGGGTTTTGAGCGTGGTTCCCGGCTCAAGACGGTCATACACCCGTACCCAGAAACAGAGACGCTCCGGGAAGACCTCGCAGTAATCATTATTGCTCCCGCCGCAGGGGCCGTTTATCAATCGCTTGGGGCAGTGCCACTGAGGACAGAGAAAGGTGGAATTCGCCAAGGTGCAGTCACCGCACATTTGGCAGTTAAACAAAAGGCGTTTCGCCGTTTTTTCAAGGCACAGCAGGACAGTCGTCCGTTGCTGATTTCGGTTGCAAAACAGGCAGAAACGGGCAAATAGTCTGCCTACGACGGTTTTCTCAGTAAAGAGAAGATAGTGGCCGAACATATATATTCTTACCACTCCGGGCCTGCGGCCGTTCCTCAGAGGAGTGACCGGGTCTGGGGCGGCATTGTGCGGGTTATTTTTTACGGTTACAAAAGATTGTCTTTCTTTATAAAAATACCACGTTCTTTGTATCGGGAAATCACAATCCAAGGCAGGCGGAATCACTTCCCTATCTAACTGTTCAAACCGATCCAGCACATAGGAGATATCTTTAAACTCCAGATTGGTTCCACCAAGATGGATTCCCTGATAGCCGCATCTTTTCAAACGAAGGATCATCTCTGCCGCTCTGTCAAGACGGGCATGATCAGCTCCGACAGCGGCCTCCTCCTCCATTCGATCCACTAGTTCTTTTGCAAGCAGAATACCGGGAATTTTGCCAGCGGCAAGCGAGCGGGCCAGTGTCAGTGAAGGAATGAACACATTGGCGAGCACCGGCAAGTCAACAGCTTCCTGACGCAAAAAGTGTATCAGCTCCTCAAATTTGCGCATGTCAAAGCCGACTTGGGTGATAATAAAGTCTGCTCCGGCCCGTACCTTGCGCAACAGCTTGGCATACTGCCAAATCTGCTCGGCTTCACTTCTTTTAAATGGAGAGACTACGCATCCCTTGAACAGCGTTGGAGTCGGATATTGTTCCTGCCTTTTTCTGGTTCTGTCTGGATAACAGCCGTTCTCCATGTCTTTAAGAAGCTGGAGCGTTTGAATGGTGTCCAGATCATAAACCGGCTTGCCCTGACCATAATATCCCGGATTAGGAAAATCACCGCCCAGCACGAGCAGAGACCGGAGCTTCAGCCGCTGATACAGGTAGATATGGCTGCCCACCTGATCCCTATTTTTATCCTTCAGTGAAAAATGAATGAGCGGTTCTATACCGATATTCAGGAGTTCCGTGCCTATGGCCACCGGTGCCAAGGCCGGATTTCCACCGGGATTATCGGTGATAGACAGGGCCTTGATTCTGCCGTCTGCCTTGGCCTGTTGTGCGAATTCCAACAGCCGATTGATCCGTTTGCCGTCAAACTCCTGACGGGGCACTAGTTCATAGGTGACGGTGAATTCATTCGGGTCGTTCAGCGCTGTTTTAAGCATCGTTTTCAGTTCAACGAGTACGAATTACGTTTCAAGTTTCAAGAGTTCTGGGGAAGATAACTTCCACGTCAGTTTTTCCTCTTCTCTGTACTTTAAGATCCTCATTAAAATATCTTCCCACACCTCTTATTAAGCCGACCAAAAAGTCAATCAACCCTCTCTTAGATTGATAGGTCATGATCAAGGTATGCTCATTCCGCCATTCATAATGAAATCTTGGTGGATGGGCGTTGGGTATGGTTGAGGTGACCGTTTCATGAATTTTATCCATACCAAGGAGCAGTTGTTTGGCCGAGGTCACTTCCTTAAAGTACGCCCCGTATAGTCTTGGAGCATAGGTGTTGACCCAGTAATCACCAAAAGCGTCCGCCGCCTGAAGCTCGGTAATGTTTAACACGTTACATACAGAGGTGATAAGACTCATGACGAGTTTGTCTTCGATCTTGTCTGTCGCTGAAAAAATCGCATGTCGAGCCAACCCGGCATCTACCAATGCATCTTCCCATTTCTCTCTTCCAAACTTTTCTTTGACCAAACCAGCTAGACAGGTTGCAATCACACCTTTCATAAAACCCCCCTCTTCTCTTGTATGTTTTTGCTGTTCAGCCGCAAATATCAGCTATACAACCAAATTAGTCGCATACAGGCGCACAGGCGCGGTATGTATTCAACGCAGGTTACGTACCCTCCCCGATTTCGATGGAATTATTTTTTTTTGCGCTTCAACTTGTACTTCTTCATCTTGTATTGCAGTAGGCTCTTCGTTATACCGAGTTTTTCCGCAGCCCTGGCCTGAATATTATCAGCCTCTTCCAAGGCTTGGCGAACCAACTTTTCTTCTATACCGCTCAACACTTCAGACAGACTCAGGCCCTCAGGGATAAATTGACCCAGCTCCAGCCCCAAACTCCATTCCTGTAAAGCTGGAACCTGACTGGAATCAGGCTGAACATCCTCCGCCTCAATGCGACCGTCATTGCAGAGAATAGCGGCCCTCTCAATGGTATTTTCCAGTTCCCTAATATTCCCCTCCCAAGGAAGACTGATCAGCAGGCGCATGGCCTCGGGCGAGATCTCGTCTTTGTCCCGTCCTAACCGCACTCCGTTTTTCTGAAGGAAATGATGCACCAAAGCCGGAATATCGTCAATTCGTTCCCGCAAGGGAGGCATGTGAATGTGAATAACGTTAAGACGGTAAAACAAGTCATTTCTAAATTGGCCCTGCTCCACCTCATCTTTTAAATCTTTATTGGTCGCAGCTAGAATTCGAACATCTATGGCTATGGTCACATTGCCGCCCACCCGCTCAAAGGCCCGTTCCTGGAGGACACGGAGCAACTTCGCCTGAAGCGGCGGAGCCATCTCCCCGATCTCGTCAAGAAAGAGCGTACCAGTATCAGCCAGCTCAAAACGCCCCTTGCGCATGGCAGCGGCATCGGTAAAAGAACCTTTTTCATGGCCGAACAACTCACTTTCCAGCAGGTGTTCAGAAAGGGCGGCGCAATTGACCGAAATAAAAGGGGCATCTTTACGCTCACTCCGATTATGAATGGCGCGGGCCACCAACTCCTTGCCAGTGCCGGATTCGCCCGTGATCAGGACGGATGACGGCGTGGGGGCCACTTTTTCAATAAGCCGGTACACCCCGTGCATATTCGGATTTTTACCGATCATGCCACCGAAGCCGGATTTGGGAGTGGCCTCACTGCGCAGTCGTTTAATTTCCTGAACTAAGCCGTAATGCTCCACCGCCTTGTTGGAAGAAGCGATAAGTTCTTCATTGGAAAAGGGCTTGGCAAGATAAGTGAATGCGCCAAGGTGCATAGCCTCAACAGCTTTGCCGACTTCAGCGTAGGCCGTGATGAGAATGACCGGTAAATGCTGATTAAATTCCTTCAACTTACGCAATAGTTCAATGCCGTCCATGCCGGGCATTTTCATATCGGTTATAACCAGATCCAGATCCGCTTCCCGTGCAATTTTTAGAGCGGCGTTACCGCTGTCAGCGGTAAACACCTCATAGTCTTCATCACGCAGGAGTTCAGAGAGGACTATCAGATAATTCGGTTCGTCGTCAACAACAAGGATAGTTTGCATGGTGGTTCAAGAGTTATGATTTATTAAGGAATAAAGTGAATTATTTATTGTTTCTTTTCCTCAAGGCCAGGTAATCTTTTGAGGAGTTCGTCCATAATCGAGTCCGGCGGGCAGATACCGCCTGCCCCTCCGACAAACACATTGGCACGATTGTCACCGTGATAATCACTGCCGCCGGTGCAGAGTAGATTATGTCGTTTCGCAATTTCTTTTAATCGTTTCTTAGCCTTGTGGCTATGGCTGGGATAAAATAACTCTATGCCGTCAAGTTTTCTCTCGACTAATTCCTGTATAATCGACGGCTGTGCCCTCATGCTGTTGTCAATTGAGCCGGGATGGGCAAGCACTGCCAAACCACCGGCCTGATGAATAACATCAATGCTTTCAGCGGCTGAGTAAGCAAAACGATCACACCAAGCGGACTTATTTCTGCCAAGATAGACGTTGAACGCCTCATTCATATTTTTCACATATCCCTTATCTATAAGCAACTTGGCTATATGGGGTCTGCCGGTCTGGCCGCATATGGAAAGCCGGGCCACCTCCTCACCACTGACAGCTATGCCCAGTTTTGCCAATTTTTTCAAAATTTCGCTGTTGCGTTCAGCTCGCCCCTGTTGCAATCGTACGAGCCAGTTGTGAAGAATCGGGCTTTCCGGGTCAACACCATAGCCTAAAACATGAAGAGAAAACTTACCGTGTCGAGTGCTTATCTCAAGACCGCTAACAACCGCCACGCCATGCTCATGACCAAGCCGGATCGTTTCTCGTACTCCCTCGACGGTATCATGATCCGTCAAAGCGAATCCTTTCAGTTTTCGAGCGGCCGCCATACTAATAAGTTCAGCGGGGGTGGATGTTCCGTCGGAATAGACAGAGTGGGTATGAAGTTCAACACACATAATCTTATATGGAATTCAGCGGAGAGGCAAGCAGGAAAGAGGGCATCCCCACTTACACTCGGCTATTTTTTTTCACCGTATCAAAACGAGAACGGCAGACAAATTAACAGCGGTCTGTATTTGAACAGCGGGATGTCAGGACACAGCTTTATGCATGAATCCTTTCTTTTAGATATAGCAAATTACTTGATAATTGTACAGGGTATAAAACGATAGTCCAAGGCTGCGTACTCGAACCTTGCTTCTATGTTTTTTTGTTTACTGAAAAATTGCCTTTCAGGACGACTTGCGGTATTCTTTGCTGGCGGGAATATTCTATGTTCAAACTGAAAAAATAGGAATGCACTATGTCTCTTCTTACAGAATATCATCTTTATATTATGATTGTGGTTTTTATAGGCTCTTTTTTTCTGCCACCGAAGTATAAGAAAAAAAAATCCATAATAACCCTGATGGTTCTCCTCGGATTTTCGATTGGTTATGAATTCGTCATGCAGGAGCCGGTGATCAAGATGCCCGGTCGTATAAACCGGGCTCTAAGTCAGGAGGGGCCATCCGAGACGGAAAATGTCAAGTATTACAAGGAGCCGGCGGCTAACATGTAACTTCACTTTGCATACAGCGGGAGGCTCTGCCAATATCAGCGGACGGCGGCTTGAGGAACTATTTCGATTGAATCTCCGGCCTTTGCCTCGCCTCCCCGCACAACCGTGGCGAATATACCTTCCTTCGGCATGATGCAATCACCGGTCGCTTTTTTTATTGCGCACCCGTCATCATGACATTTTTTGCCGATTTGGGTTACTTCCAAAATGATTTCTTTACCAATGTGCAAACAGGCACCGACAGGCACGGAAACGAGATCAAGACCTCTGGTGATAATATTTTCGGCAAAAGCACCGTCTCTCAGTTTAGGTAACTGTAATTTAACGCTATCAATACTTTCACCCGCAAGTAACGATATCTGTCTGTGCCAATCGCCGCCATGAGCATCATCAACAATACCGAATCCAACTTGAAAACTTGCCTGCTCAATCGCACTTTTCGGTATTCCTTTTTTCTTACTTATGCAAATTGCCTCAATAGTTGCCATTGTATAAATCTCCTTTTTATCTCTAAAATAATATGAGTGTATTCAAAATATTGATTCTTTTCTGAGCGACGTTCGCTCTGGAATCATCACATGTTATCTTCATCAGAATAAAAATGTCAACAGAGAAGTGATAATTTTCTGAAATTCAGCAGGACAAATAAACCATTGACATATACTTCGATAATGATAAAATTTTATAGATGAAGATTTCATTTTTGTCATATATAATCGAAAATACAATATTAGGAGATAATTATGAATGTCATGGACTTACAGGTAGCGATTATATCACATTTACAATGGAAGTCAAAACTGTCTGATTTTTTTTATGGAGTGGAAGACTTAACCTTTGCGAATGTGCCTGATCATGCTAATTGCGATTTTGGCAAATGGCTGTATGCAACTGGATTGAAAGATACCCTTGACTTCCCGGAGATAAAAACCGTGGAATTAATTCACAAAGAAGTTCATGATGGAATCAGACAACTTGTTATGATGTCCAAAGAAACAAGAAAATCTGCCGAAGGAAAGCAAGCTCTCGAAGCATTTAAAGTTAAATGTGACAGGCTCGTTAATTTGTTGGAGAGTTTAGAAACGCAACTCAAAAGACGATAAACGATTTGCTTCTTTCTTACTGTCAGCGACTTTATCCCTTATCGGGTCAGGAATAGCGGTCAGTTTCTTCTGAGTATTCTTTGGCATCAAAGAAACAACGGGATACCATGAGGCATCCCGTTGTCTGCACTGAGGCTGTCCTTGTTACTTATCTACTTCATTTCTTTGGTAAATTTTCCGTTACTGTCATTCCACCCGGCATTCGACTGCGCTATCATGTAATCCGAAGGACAACGATCACTTCCGTCATTTACGACGATTCTTAACGCATTAATCTCACCGTCAATTAAAGCGGTGTTCTTTCCGGCCAAAGCGGAAAATGTCGGCGATGTTGTTGCACCTACGTCTGTTGATAGCGCCGGCCCTCCACTAAATTCTATAGAGTCTTCTACACCTAATAGCAGCGTAACCGCCAAAGTTGTATGACTTGGTATTGAAAAATAATCCGCCAGAGTCGCAGCAATAGAGTTCGCATCTGTTTCAGCAGCTGAACAGAAGGCTTTATCCCGGTACGCAATAAAGTTGGGAATTGCAACCGCCGCCAGAATACCGATAATGGCGATAACGATCATCAGCTCGATCAGGGTAAAACCTTTTTCGTTAACTTGCTTTCTTGACTTATTCAGTTTCATGATGCTTCCTCCGTTAACATTTTGTTGATGTATCAACATAAATTTCAATTAAAATTTAACTTGCATATTTCATTCCAGTTCTCATTTTTTGTTTGACAGGCGATTATGAAGGATGTTGGTTTTTCGGAGATGACGGTTCGGCGGGATGTAACTGTCGTAGGTTACGGTTGAGATATCGTTTCATCAGGATAATCGGAGGTCTCCCTGATCATTTTGGCAAAGCTATTTTGAAGAAAACGGATAGCTTCTTTGTTCAAAGCATCGTGATGAGCATCTAGGAAAATTTTTATATTGAATGAACGTGGATCGAGATAATTTCAAGCTGAATCCGTTAAATAATGCTTTTTTATTGTGATTTTTGAACACTCTCTGCAAACTTTTCGAATTCAGCATTGAAATGATTATGTATATTGTCAGTTAAGATTTTATTACGATCCTCCTTGAGGATAAGGTCTATATCTTCTTTTGGATATTTATTGTATATAATAGACAGCAATTTTTCAAAAATATTTTTGTAGTTAAGAAGATGACAAGTAACAGCCAGATTTATTTTATTCTCTAAGGAAGGAAAAAGCCGTTCAGCTTTTTTTAGAAAAAATAAGCTATTTTGGTAATCATTTTTTTTAAGAAAGATCAGTCCTGTGAGTTGCATAATCTGATAATCGTTAAACGAGTTGCCAATGCTGCTGATCATTTTCAAAGCGGTATCAAAATCTTCAGCTTGATAGGAAGAAAGAGCTGATAAGTATCGATATACGACAGAGGAAGGATGTTGATTGATCAATATCTCTGCATCACTCAAAGCTCTTTCCGCTTGATTCAGACGCAAAAAAACCAATATTCTATTCCTTAAACAAGGTGTGCTGTATTTATTTAAGTCGAGGCATTTATTGAAATAATACAATGCCTTTTCATTTTCATGCCGTTTGTAATGCAACGCACCTATCTGGTTTAGAGATGTTCTTCTTGCATATTCAGGACTTGGGTCATTTTTTGAATTAACTAAGGATAATTGCAAGTAACGATAGGCAATTTCTTCTTGACCACGCTTCTGGTACCATTTGCCCAAATATCGAGCCGCCCTTGCGCTGTTCGGAGCTTTTCTGATGGCATCAGTCCACAGAGTTCCTTCTGTCGCCCAAACCATATTTCTGGTGTATGTGGCATGGCCAGAGGTGATCAAAAAGAGCGTGGCGCAGGTTGCTGCCGCAGCCCTGTGAAACACAGTCCTCTGAGCTGTGCCGTATAAAATGCGGGCGACCAACACGCCAAGAGGAAGGAACAGGAACAGGGAGGGCAGGTAGTTGCGATGCTCAAAGACCAATTCGAGCTGAAAAATGGTGGATTCGACCGCATGATTGAGGAAGTAGAAAAGGATCGGGAAGCAGATAAGGGGATATTTTTTCAAAAAGTAAAATGAGCTGCCTATCAGTCCGAAGATGATTGTAATTGATGGGAGCGTTGTCCAAGGGGAAAAAAGAGAAGTTGACAGGACAACCTCATGCTCGAAGGATAGCTGGTCAGCCACAGGAAGAAATATTTGGGAAATATACATCAGCACGATACGCGGCTGAGTGAGAATTCGTTCGCTGAACGTGAAAGAACGATTGGCGTAGCTGTCAAGAAAACTGAGAGGATTTGACAACTTGAATGGAGTTATACCAAGCCCGTAGCGAACAAAAATAAAGCCGAAAAAGAGTACGATGCCTCCGCTAATGACGAGGCGGCTAATTTGTTTTTTAGAAAAATTATGTGTAAAAAAAGAGAGCTCCAGCAAGAACAGCGAAGCAGGCAGCAGGATGGCATTTTCTTTACTGCTCAATGCGGCAAAAAAAGACAACAGGCAGAGGATAAACCAGATGTATTTTTTTTCTGTTCTTCCTCGCAGATAGCTATAAATGGCGATAATCGTGAACATGGCTGCCATCGAGGCCATGCGCTGGACGATGTAGGTGACGGCTTGGGTCTGAACAGGAGCGAGTGCCCAGAAAAGAGCACCGAGCAGAGCGGCGGTATCAATCAGCTGTGAATCTTCTTTTTTCTTTTGATTCTGATAATAAATGCGCAACAGCAGGCGCAACGTAAAAAAAAGAAGCCATGCTGTCAGAATGTGAACCGCCGTGTTGACCGCATGGTATCCCCAGACATTGTCCTGTCCGAAATACCAGTTCAGTCCGAACGTCAGGCAGGGAATCGGACGGTACAGTTTTCCGCTCTCCGGTGAGTCTGGATGTGCCCTCATCGCCTGGCTGATTTGCGCAACAGTCAGCTCAGATATATGCAGATTGCTGTTGAGGAGAATATTAGGTTCATCATCAAATTGCCAAGAAGATTGAAATGTGTTGGAATAAACAAGAAGAACAAGTGCAGTGATAAGGAGAACTGCATTTGTTTTTTTATTTTTTTCTTTCATTCTGAAAATGGAACGCTCTGCCCGAAAGGGCTGGGGGGCAAACTGAAATATTTCTTGAAAGCACGCACAAGCAACGGGGTATTAGTTCTGTAGTTTCGCAACAAAAAAGGAGCAGCGAAAGCTACTCCTTTTGCGTGAAGATATTATATTACTTCATTTCTTTGACGAAGGTACCAATGTCGTCTGCGTCTCCATTGCTCCAGCCAGCAGCTTGCTGTGCGGCTCTGTAATCTTTCGGACAACGACCACTACCGTCTGTAACTGAAATGACGATGCTTTCGACAGGACCATTGACTGTTGCATTGTTCTGTCCAGACAAGGCAGGAAATTTTACGATTGCATTACCAGATGATGCTGGTCCGCCAACGAACCCTGCGTCCAATACTGAATCGGCCCAACTAACATTGGCGGGAATTGCAAAATAGTCAGATATAGCAGCTGCCAAGCTGCTTGCATCCGACTCAGCAGCACTACAGAACGCTTTGTCCCTGTAAGAGATAAAGTTAGGGATAGCAACCGCCGCCAAAATACCGATGATAGCAATAACGATCATCAGTTCGATCAGGGTAAAACCTTTTTCGTTTGCTTGGATTCTTAATTTATTCAGTTTCATGATGTTCCTCCGTTTTAGGGATGTATTTTGTGAGAGCCAGCCGATGCCGACCCTTTTTCACTTTCTTTCCTTCTTATATAGCACTATCTGTGCCAGTTGACTATCTCAAGTATCTTTTTTATGTTTTTTACAATGATTAAAAGCAGTTTAACAAGACCATCCTTTTTTTGAAGCCCTGAAGTCTTTTTCAACACATCTTTTCAGCGACAATTTACGGCATACTGTGACAAAAAAAGTCACCTGAGTGGGTCAACGACTATGCTCCTTATAATATAGAGCGGGTAATGGTTGCTTTTCGGGCAACCGGAGAGTAATATTTTGGCAAATATACCAACGCCACGGGGGCAACAGGTAACCATAACAGCCGATCGTAGCTTTTTGACAAAACAACCTTTTCAAACTTTTAAATATTTTTTCATTCGCAAACTCTATGAACTACCAACAGGCATGGGACTTGCTGGATCAGCTTCAGTTTTTCAAGATCAAGTTAGGACTCGATTCCATGAATCAATTTCTAAGTCGGCTGGACAATCCGCAGCACGACCTAAACTGTATCCATATCGGCGGCACCAACGGCAAGGGGTCGGTGGGCTCAACCCTCTGTTCCATCCTGAGCGCCGCCGGTTACAAAACCGGTTTTTACACCTCCCCTCACCTTTCCTCAGTCCGTGAACGATTCAGGATCGGCGAGACCTATATAGATAAGGAGGATTTTGCCCGCTTGATCAGTAAAATTCATGCGGTTCTCGACGATGGACAGATTACCTATTTTGAATGCACCACCACACTGGCCATGCTCTGGTTTGCAGAACAAAAAGTTGACTTCGCTATTTTAGAGGTCGGCATGGGCGGCAGGCTGGATGCCACCAATGTAATCACCCCTTTGATTTCGATTATAACCAATGTGAGCATGGATCATGAGCAGTATCTCGGCACCAGCATAGCTGAGGTGGCCACAGAAAAAGCCGGGATTATTAAAAATAAGATCCCTGTGGTGGCTGGTAAGTCAGGTAACGGCTCCTGCAAGATTATCCGGCAGGTCGCCGCTGAGCAACGAGCTCCGACCTTCCTGTTTGGTCAGGAATTCGCAGGTATGACTGAAAATACCGAAAACAGCCGCTGGCGGTATCTCGGTATAGATGAACAGATTTTTTATAATCTGCCTATATCTATGAAAGGCGACCATCAGATCAGCAACAGCTCTCTGGCTCTCGTTGCCGCTCAATTGCTGAACAGACAGGGCTATACCATAACGGAAAAACAAATCCGCACCGGCCTCACTCAAACCCGCTGGCCGGGACGGCTGGAATATTTTCGACTCGACAGGGAAAATCGACACGTTGAGGCGCACGAAGAGGGGTTGCAATTTCTGCTGGACGGCGCTCATAATCCGGCCGGGGCCACGGCGCTGAAGAAGGCTCTGCGGGATTTTTCTTTTCGCAAGCTCATCTTGGTATGGGGGGCGATGAATGATAAAGATCTGAGAGGCACCTTGGACGAGGTGGTGCCTCTGACCGACATTATTATTTTCACTAAGCCGAAATCCGAACGCTCCGCCCGGACGAGTCAATTAAAAGGTGCCTTGCCAACCAGCCTGCATCACAAGGTGATTTGTATAGACTCCGTGCCAGCCGCTATCAACCAAGCCCGCGCTTTGGCCACCGAATCTGATCTGATTTGCATCGCCGGTTCTCTGCATCTCGTCGGGGCTGCCCGACGACTGCTGTTAGGGGAGCTGGTGCCTGATGAATGATTATTCGATGTACAGTTTCGGGATTGATGATTCGGATATAAGAGCGGAACGGCGGAAAGCGAGGGCCTTGCGTAAAACCCGTTGGTGGCAGCAAAAAACTGCTTCAGGAATATGTCATTACTGCCAAAAAAAAATTGCCTTCAAAGAACTGACTATGGATCATATTGTTCCCCTGTCCAAAGGAGGTCGATCCACCAAGGCGAATCTGGTGCCTTGTTGCAAGGAATGCAATGCGGCGAAAAAGGCTGATCTGCCACCGGAGTTAGAGGATCTTTGAAACCGCTGACGGCCCTCCCCTTTACACGCTAACACGCCTATGTCCTTTTTCTATATCCTCATCGCGGCCTGTATTCTTGATCTTCTTTTTGGCGATCCTCGCTGGTTTCCCCATCCGGTGCGAATCATAGGCTGGCTCTCTATACGGATGGAAGACTTCACCCGCCGTCTGCCCCTGAGCGCATGCGGTAGCGGCAGATTGACCGTCCTGCTTGTCCTTCTCGGTACCGGGGGAACCTGCCTTGTTTTCCTGACCTTGCTCAACCGACTTTCACCGCTCCTGTTTGCGGCGGGAGCAGCCTTCATCCTCTACACAACAGTCGCCGCTCGTGATCTCATCCTTCATGCCCGAAGGGTTTTCAG
>CBDTVG010000024.1:0-12185 GCA_965363745.1 uncultured Candidatus Electrothrix sp.
TAATTCATCGTTAATATTTTTGATTTCATAAACTATTTATAGTTATTTGATCAACTGTTGCAAACCTTCGCGGCAAGACATACCTTGGTGAGGTCCCCGGACTCCTCGAGATGGCTGGCGACTATGCGAATAGTTACACACTCAGCGTGTTCCTTTCGGAACTCCTCAGGATTGATTGCGGCCCATACGTTCCAACAACTCAGAAGCATTCCCACCGCAATGATCGACAAAGCACCTGTCCACAACCTATTTTTGTGCATCGCTATTCCTCCTTCTCTCTGTGTTCGAGTTCCACCTAACACCCCGTTAAACGGCGATGAAATTATGCACTATTTTAGTGTCCAATTTCAAAACCTTGTTATAATTACTGAATGTGACTACGACTCATTTGGATCGACCTGATTAATTCGACAATAGCCAGAACTAGATGGAGATGTATAAACAGTTACATTTCGACCTAAGGTCCAAGCTGTTATTGTTAAAGATATCATAGCTTTATTTTCTTCGGCTATATGCATCCATAATTTACCACTTGTACAATTTTGTGGTACTTCATTTGAGCCGACTCTTACAAGTAAACCTCCTTTTGTACTAGTGATATTAGATATTTTTCCTGATACATGCCCAGCCCCGATAGATGCAAAACTATGTATAGGAAATAATAGGGGTAAAGATATCAATATAATTTTTGGTAATTTCATGAGAGTCCTTGTAATTAATAACAGTATTAATAAGTGGAAATTTCCCATGCTATTGACAGTAATAGATCAGGCGAAATTCCACTTATCCCGATATAGAGGCAAAAAAAAGGAAAACTTTTTCACTTATCAATTTCACCTTCTTTTTTCTCTTATTATATTATGCAGTAGCTAACATGGAAAAGAAAAAGAGTAAACAATAATTTCGCCCGAATCCAAAGCTGAAATTGATGGAGCAAGTGCATGAAGTGCTTCTCTATCATCATTACGCCTACAAAACAGAGCAGACATACAGTCAGTGGATACTTCGTTACATTCATTTTTTTGAGTGCAAAATTCATCCAGCAGCTCTTCAGCCTCTCTGCTTTGGCTAATGCCTTCAAGATGCTCCCGCCATCCGCTTCAATGGGGTTTTCCACTTCTTCCGGTCGCTCTTTTACCGGAAAGATACACGTATGAAGGGAGGGAAAAACAACGAGGAGGGGAGGGCGAAAGGCAAAAAAGAAGCCCGCAAACCATTTAAGGTTGCGGGCTTCTTTGAACTTCTATATATGTTACTGAAAAAAAAAGATGGTGCGAAGGCCGGAGCCACGCAAGGCAGCTCATTCTTTTGTAATTAAAAGGAAAACCCGACTCAAGAAAAATTCATTTTTTCAAAATACCCGCTTTTGTACCCGCTTTATGCAAATGTGTTGAGCTGTTTTACAGTGGATCATCTGAGCAACGAGCGGCAAAATTCAGGCCGTGAAGAAAAGAAAGGGTGGTGTGGTGTGCTCAGGGTAGCCGGGTGGCTTTGCCTTGGCAAGTTCTTTTCAACGGTCTCGGAAGGCTCTTCCGGTTTTCTTTGTGCGGATTATGGCCGCTTGGTGTGGGTAGGGGAGTGAATCGGGGGCAGGGAACAGGAATTTACATAATGCCCTGTTATACGACGTTGAATGAAATTGATACTGTGATTTCATTAGTATCATCAATGCTTGTACCGTTAACCCCGGTAATTTCTTCTAGTCTCCAATGAATTTTGGTGTCTATGTTCCCGGTTGAATCGGTAGCGTTTGTGATTGCTTCCTCAATCGCTTCTTGTAAATTTCCTTCTTTTGAAGTTCCTGAAGTTCTTTTTGTATAAATGTCTTCATGATTGTTTTTACTCATGTTTTTCCCTTTATGGATGAGTATTATTGTATTTCTCGGCTTGAGAAGCCGGGAGCTGTTTTTGTCTATTGCTTTGTTTTTCTTCTGTTCATTCGGCTCTTCCGGGTATGAATTTACTCCTTGACCGTTGAAAAGACAACCTAAAAGTTTGTTTTGCGCGAACCTATAGCTCACATTTTCAAGAAGTGTTTTTTTGTGCAATTTAAACCCGATGATTCAATCATTTACCGCCTATCCTGTTCTTTTTCGGTTCGCAGTGCTTGAAATAGTTGAAGAAAGTGGTATAAAAGCATGAGTTGCAATGTGAAATTATGGTCTAAAAAGAAGGTTCGCGCAAAGTACTGTGTAATATTCTGATTTTAATTAGGAAAAAACATTGACAGTTGCAGCACCTACCCTATGAAGAGGGTATTGAGACTTTATAAAATATTCGACACCCTTTGTCGTAATCCTGTTGCAGCACCTACCCTATGAAGAGGGTATTGAGACCATTATCCTCGATACGAGATCAACACTTATTGTGTTGCAGCACCTACCCTATGAAGAGGGTATTTTTTGACAACAGGGCACAAAAAAAGGGTCGCTAGCAAGTAAGCTGGCGACCCTTTCTCTTTTTCTGAACTTGTTCAATTAACAAATTAATGTATTTTCCCGCTGTGGCTACCGGCAACTGTCCGAATAAATCGGAAGGTTCAACGGCGGATCAGTGCCGGGTGGGTGCTCTGGATCAGGGGCCACGACTACACAGCCAAGCAAAACACCGGTCGCCGGATCATACAAAAGCACAGTATGGAGTCTTACTCATCCAAGTGATAATTATTATTTTATAGTATCCGTTATCATGCTCTGTTCTGGCGTTTTTCGTGCCGTTCTTCGCCGCGTTTCAAAGGTTCCGGTTTTGACTCCCGTAATGATTTTAACGAATAACAAATAATGTTCAACTGTTATCCCTGGTATCGTAGGTAAATCGGGCGGTGAAATCGTAGAAACAGGTGAAATAAGTAGGAGTTTTTTACCTTTTTTTTCCACTTTTTACCACGCTGCTCGTTAGATATTCACCGCTCTCAGAATTTTTCCTAGAAGTATCTTTTACCCGGATTGTTTAGCATGTGCTTGTTGAAGTCAATCAGCTTCCCGATGAACTTTACAACCCCCATGCAATTAAAAGCTGTCTGGCAAAGCTTCCGGTTACCATAGATCTGTTCTATCTCTGCGGCTATGTTGGTTTGACTGTATGTGCTGTTGTCGGACTTTGTGAAGACCCAATGCGGCTTGGACGCTTTACGGGGCCATACGGACTTGGAGTCAATGCCGGGATTATTCGCTATGTAATGTTCAGCAATATCAGCATGAGCCCAGAAATAACCCGCTTCGGTAAGTCTGGCTATCTTCGAGTGTTTATGGGCGGCTCTCGTTGTCGCTATGCTGTAGCCGAAAGCCTTTTTGATAAGTTTTGCCACCACGGTTACTTGATGGTAAGCTAAATTTGAATGCATTAACAGGTCATTAAGTGAACGGTGAACTCTTTGCTGTTCTTCGCAAGTATCAAGGCTCTGTGTCGGGTGCTCGAACACCCAATCAAAATGCCGAATGTCTTGGACGATGAACGTTATATCTTCGTAGGTCCAGTTTGAATCTTCCATGATTGTTCCGTTGTTCAGTTTTTGTTAGTTGGTTTGTGTGTACGCTTCGTTTCATGCTGCTCTCCTGTATCGGTGGGTTAAGTTATGCAAGTGTGTAGAGCGGTTCTACACCCTACGAACGTTCTATGCTGGAGAAGGAATCTTGAACTCGTTCCCGCTTAAAGTCCACCCGGTGCCTATGTCGTCATAGCCGCCTGGCCCAAACTTCAAAGCATCCATAAGCCTGTTCTTTGCCAATCCTGTTACGCCTGCTGAGGTACACCATTGAGCATAAGACTTGTAAACGTCGGCTCTTGTGATGACCTTAGCCGGTTCCTCTATGTTGTCCAGATCATCAAAATTAAAAGTCTCCAGGGTTTCCAAAGATTCTAACTCACATAAAGCCTTGTCGGCTTCTTTCATCGCCCAGGCTAGAAGGGTGTTCACCTCTTCAGTCATTATCAGCTCTACCATTTCCGCGTTGCTTATCATCGTTTCCGTTGTCATGATTTTAATTCGTTCTCATACATTCATAATGTATCCTGTGAAAAATTAGTTATTCTTTAAGGAAATCATACCGATAACCGTTCTAAGTGTGTTCTGAGTGGTGCTTCAAGTGGGAAACTTTACGATGTATACCTTTAAATTCCGGCACGTTAAAAAGTCAAAGTGTGTTAAGTGATGCTTGAGCGCAAACCCTTTTCTCTATAGAGAGAATTTTTTTACATCCTTTAGACAACATACTTGCATACTCTAAAAAGTTTCTTGAAAGGGGTCACTTAACACACTTAGCTTTATGTATCTATCTGAAAACATTAATAAACAGTCAGTGGGAAAGAGCCCGGAAAATCACTTAAGCATTCACTCATACTTCACTTGCGCCTCACTCGCATTTTCTCCTGCGTCATGCCAAAGGAAATGCCTGAGTCTGTAGTTTGAAACTCCTTAAAATGTTGTAGCCATCTTTTTTGTTTATGCCGTATCTTTCCCGGATGACTGGAAGGAACTTTGAACGTTTTAGCGCACCGGTTCCCGTTGTCTTGCACCATGTAGCATAAGTCTGATAGAGATCGGAGGTTTTAATGAAGATACTCAAATCAGCCTTTTTTTTTATCACTTCGGTGTCGTTGAAGAACGATTTCACACTATCCTGCTCGTTTTTCCAGTCGTCCATTGCTGCTGTATGGGCGATTGTTTCCGGAAGGCTGTACCCGGCAGCAATGAGTTTTTTTGCGCCTTCCGTTGCCCACTGTAAGAAAATGCCCGCCTCATCCGTGGCGATACGCCTTCCTAAATGAGGAATCTTGGTACCCTTAACCCTGTTAAGGAACTGCAACACTCTCCACCGGCGGTAAAATCCCTCGCTATGGTCATTTGTAGAAGGGTAGGCATTGCCAGCGGTCAAATGGGCGCATGTGGGAATAAACGTGAAACCTTTCCCATACGGATGCCGCGCTGTAACCATTGTTTCTGCGCCCACAATGTCTTTGAAGTCAGCAGAGAGTTGTCTGTTTTTGTCAATTTCACCTACGATATTTATACGTGTCCCAGCCAACAGAGCCCGGCTATACTCATCATTAAACCGGTGGAGCTGTACCGCAGCGCGGGCGTCTTCCGGAAAGAACGATTGCAACAACTCAATGATAACTGATTTTCCATTAGAACCACCGCCAAACAAGAGCACAGCTATTTGAATCTGTGCAAAAACTCCCATTAACATGCCCCCGCATATCATACTAAGTAATTCTATCTGTTCGGCTGTGTGGGCGGGGTCGGAATGCTTAAACGTGGCGTTGAGGTAACGAGACCATAAAGAGTTCTTCGGGAGTTCGCCCGGTGTGGGATCAGCGGTCAGCTTAAAACGCTGTCGTAACTCTTTGGTGTATGGTTGCGCTGTTATTTCTTCACCCTCGACTTGATAGAAGGCTGATTTACAGGGGATGCCCACCACAGCATCTTTAAAGAAATTGGGCTGCACAGAGTCATTATAAATGGTGTGAGCAATAGCGGTATTATCTGTTGATTTGCGGTTATTTACGGTGTTATACTCACGGGCGATAGCGTTTTGAAACTTCTCTAATTGGGTAGGCTCATAAATACCGGACGCCTCATTATAGAACCACATTTGACCCTCAGCCCCCACACAAGAATGTCGTGTTGTAAAATCATCAGATACCTGAATATGCGTCCAACCGTACTGCGCATTTCCCTGTTTCAACCGGGCTTCTTGCAGGTGTTTGTATTGAGCGTTCGTAACTGGTTTGGACATGCCGAAATGTGCTTTCAGGCTTTCCGCTACGGCTTCACGGTTGGCGGGGTTCAGATCGGTGTTGAAAAGTATATCGTCTCTGAAACAACCGCGTTCTTTAAGGGTTAATTCTGTCCCCGGATGATCGAACATCCAATTTATCAAGGCCATGTCGTCAAGAACTTGGTAGAGAACTTCGTCAATGTCCCATGCATTGGGTATATCATCGGGCACCTGTACGCCCGTTTTATTCAGAAACCTGGATGGCGTACAGGCGGGAAGGTCTCCGAACGCTTCCACCGGATCAATACCCGTGGAGCCACCGGGATACGTTATTGAAGCGAATTTATAAACGGTCGTCCCATGCGCGAAACTGTTAATTATTGGCGTTCCATCATTCCAATAGAACCTTGCAACGCTCCGGCTACAGTTGTACTCCGGTTCAAGCGGATCGGCCAAGGGTTCACCGTTGTACAGTTCCCCATCTTCCAGCACTTCGGCCACGGTCACCGGTTCAGCGTGATTCTGAAAAGACAACAGGTCATCATCGGCAAGGATATGATGCTGTCGTGCTTTGACCGTCTCCCGTGCCTGCTCCATGCTTATCTTTCCGCCTGATACACTGCTGAGTTTTCCCGCTTCCTGCTCAAGGTATTCCTTTTTTATCCGCTCCTGATCCGGGGCACCTTTTTCTTTCAGCTGCTGAATAATCTCCTGATATGCCTTTACTTCTTCCGGGGTCAGATCATGCAAGGCTTCGGAGTCAAGCAAGTCGCCCGGATGGTAAACCGGATCGGGCAGACGCTGTTCAAGGCCAGTGTCACAAGCAGTACCGGCCACGAAATCCAATCGTTCAGGAGAGGCAACAGAGGAATCAACAAGGGAGCGTTTCAGCTCTGAACCGTCCCTGCCGTACTCCATCCGGCCATACCCCGCCAGAATCAGCCGATCATGAAGCACCTCAAGAAAGCGGGGCGCATCAGCAGCGTTTTTCAGGAAGAAATAGAGGTGAAAACCTGCGTCCTGCCCTCTTAACTCTGTTCCGGTCGCGATATCATAGATACATGAAGAGGTTGAACAGCTGGAAACCCATGCCGCTGTCGTGATGGGCTGGAAAAGGCCCGCTATGATATTTGTAAGCTCTTCCGGGCGGTATGTCTGCAATGCTTTTCCCTCAAGGGTAACGGCATTATCACGCGGTTTGTCATGATCCAGCATGAGCAGGCCGGGGCCTTTGGGATACTGGAAGAAATCAAGGGTACGAGCCACCACCGGTAGCCCGCCGGTGGTGCTGGTTTCAATCTTACCTGCTGTGGTGATCCGTGCTTTCTGGTAGTGGGGCACACCGTGAATTATAGCCTGATGAGGTTTAAGGCTTCTCAGGAACGGGCCGAGTTCTTCAGGCTCCATGCTCACGGTTTCGGCTGTCCCGCTGCTCATCTTGCATTCAGACGAATCTTTTTCAACGTTGCCGTTGTTCATCTTCATGCGTTTGGTCAGTATGCCGCTGTCCTTGGTAACCTTGGTAAAGGAAACTCGCTGTTTATCCGATAAAATAACTTTATCGGATATTTTTTTGTTGTCGTCGTCTGTTTCGTGCTGTACGGTGTCAGGGTGTAATCTTAGTCGGTTACTTTTTGGTATTTCAAGCCGCTGATCCTTGCAGGGATCAAGCGGCTTTTGTTCTTTCCGCTTCATGCGGCCTCCCGCTGCCCGACCCTTGGCAGTCCGTCAATCCATTCCTGAATGTCATCGGATCGCCACGCAACCGAACGACTGCCCAGCCGAACAGCCGCCGGAAACGTTTCGTCCTTGATTTTGGCATAAATGGCACTCTTTTTTAATCCGGTTGCCTGTTCCACCTGTCGTAATCTGAGCAGTACTGCTTTCATTACCTGATCCATGCTTTTCCTTTTGAGCTGTATTGAACGTTTATGGAGTTCTCTTCATATGGGGGTAATTATACCATGCTGACTTTTTTAATGATATGGGGGAGTGGTGGCACGAGCCAACGCCAGAATTTAATCCTATTATTTTCAAATGGATAGGCGTTCGCCCCCTCGTAGGGTGAGCATAAAAAAGACGGCGTTCAGCTGTACAACTTGCCGAACGCCGCCCATTATTTTAAAAAATTAATTGCTCAGGTAGTCCTGTGCTCCATCTCCCGCAACAAATCCCCCCACCACTGCATCAGCTCCCGCCGCTGTTCAAGATATTCGCTCCGGTGGTATGCAGCCCTCACCTTGTTTCGCTGCTCATGAGCAAGGGCTTTTTCAATCACATCACCGTCAAAGTCGGATTCGTTGGCTATGGTGGAGAACACAGCCCGGAAGCCGTGAACCGTTGCCCTTGAGTGGTAGCCCATACGATACAGGGCATAGAGCATGGTATTTTCAGAAAGCGATTTTATGCCGTCCCGACCGGGAAAAACAAGCCCCTCTCTTCCGTGAAGCCTTCCTACCTGCTCAATGATCGCCACGGCCTGCTTTGACAGGGGCACATTATGCGGGCTGTCCATTTTCATACGTTTGCCCGGTATCCGCCACAAGGCATCGTCAAGGTTGATTTCATCCCATGTGGCCCCCCGTGTTTCTCCACTTCTGGCCGCTGTCAAGATGGTGAAGCGCAAGGCGGCTTTCGTAGTTATATCAACATCAGCCTGCGCAAGGGTGCGCATGAATTCCGGCATTTCCTCCTGTGAAAGAGCGGCCCTGTGAACCACCTTACGACTTTTCAAAGCCCCCTGCATATCAGCAGCCGGATTATAGGTCGCCTTGCCGGTCTGCACGGCATAACGAAACACAGCATTCATTCTTTGCAGTATCTTGTGGGCAATCTCCAAGGCTCCCCGGCTCTCAATATTTTTTATTACCTCAAGAACCATCGGCGGTGTGATCGCATCAACTGGACTTTCTCCGAGAAAGGGGAAAGCGTCACGCTCCAGGGTAGCCCGGACAGCGTTTGTATGATCTTTGCTCCATCGTTCGCCTTGCTGCTGAATCCACTCACGGGCCACGGCTTCAAAGCTGTTTCGGACAATCTCCTGTTCCGCCCTGCGCTGTTTGATTACCGCCTGTTTTTTATCCCTCCGCTCATGGGCCGGGTTGATATTCGCCTTGACCTTCTCCCGTGCCTCGGCTCTTGCCTTGCGTGCCTGCTCAAGGCTCATGTCGGGATATTCTCCCAGAACATAGGTTGATTCTTTGTTGTCCAGCTTGAAGCGATACCGCCATGTTTTTTTTCCAGAGACAGAAACATGAAAATATAGGCCCTGACCATCCGGTATTTTATAGGCTTTATTTTTGGGCTTTGCATTTCGGATTTGAACCGCTGTAAGCTTTGACATAGAGTGACCTTCGGGGAAAAATGGGTATAAAACAACGGGTACGTGAGTCCCGTTACTGAATACCCGCTTTTATACCCGCTTTATGTAGTGGATGTCAATGGAATATAATGGAAGGGCATGGAGCAGAAGGCAAAAGAAAACCCGCTAACCAATGAAGGTTGCGGGCTTTGTTGGACTTGTATGGATACTACTGAACTAAAAAATGGTGCCGAAGGCCGGAGTCGAACCGGCACGAGCGTAACCCACTACCCCCTCAAGATAGCGTGTCTACCAATTCCACCACTTCGGCACCCAATTTTTTATACATTTTTTTATTCTGTCTTATCTTGTACTGGTTCTTCAACGGGAATTTCTACCTGCTCCGCTGTTGTCGTCTGTGTAGCTTCGTTCGCCTGCTCTGCAACGGCTACCGGCTCAACAACTTGTTCCTGTTGTTGTACTGGCGCAGTCGTCTGAGGCTCCACTGTCTCTCCCGGCAGAGGGATGGTCACAGGAATTTCCTGTTTAACCGGCGCGGTTGTCTGTTGAACGGGGCGGTCACTCATGACAGAGCCTGTGCCCTTATGCGCTGAAAGATAGGCTAAGGAGATGGATGTCCCCATAAAAACTATCGCAGAAAAAGTAGTTATCTTATTCAGCAGAGGCACCGGTCCTTCGCTCCCGAACAGGGATTGACTAGAACCGCCGAACGTGGCCCCGATATCAGCTCCCTTGCCGTGCTGAAGAAGCACAATAGCAATAAGGAACAGGGAAACCAGAATATGTAGTATTATAAGTAATGTTGTCATGTAAAATGAATTATCCTGTCAAACGACTCCGCCTGCAATGCCGCACCGCCCACAAGGGCACCGTCAACATCAGGTTGAGCCATAAGGCTATCAATATTTTCAGGCTTAACCGAGCCACCATACAATATCCTGACAGTATTGGCAAGCGTTTTTTCATATAAGCTGACAAGAGTTTGGCGAATAAAGGCGTGAACCTCCTGAGCCTGCTCCTTGCTTGCCGTTTTACCGGTGCCTATGGCCCAAACAGGCTCGTAGGCCAGCACCACCCGGCTCATCTCGTCCGTATTGACACCTTTCAGGCCCAGGGCCAGTTGTTCCTCGATAATTCTGAACGTGTGGCCCTGCTCACGCTCCTCCAATGTCTCGCCGATACAGAGGATCGGGGCCAGATCAAAACGCAGAGCACCGAGCATACGGCGGTTGACGATGGCGTTATCCTCACCGAAAACATGCCGCCGCTCCGAATGCCCTAGGATGACCATATCCGCTCCGGCATCATGGAGCATAGGTGCTGAGATTTCGCCGGTATACGCACCTTCTTTATCCCAGCAGACGTTTTGAGCCGCAACTCTGACCGGTGTACCAGCCACTGCCTCTTTGACATCTACCAGAGCAAGAAAAGAAGGGGCTATCATCACCTCGCGATCTGTCAAACCTTTGCTGGCAACGGCAATAGCTGAGGCGAGTTCAACGGCCTCAGTCTTGCTCAAGTACATTTTCCAATTTCCTGCGATCAGCGGTTTTCTTGCCATATTTTTATCCTCCCAAGGAAATTAACTCATCAGGGATTTAACAAGAAATACCTTACCCCTGATGCTGTGCCCCTGCATCTCTTGCATGCGGATGCAGTAGGGGCGAACCTGTGTGTTCGCCCTGTTATTCCGGGCAGACACGCAGGGCTGCCTCTACAGTCCCGCACCGAAAAAGGGGATCTTATTTGTTGCGAAATTCCTCACAACTCATATTTTTGATGCTTCTCAGCTGTTCAAGGCTGTCACGCCGGGCAGTTCTTTGCCTTCCATAAGCGTGAGAAAAGCTCCGCCGCCAGTGGACATATAGGAAATATTATTCGCTTCCCCGGACAGCTGCACAGCAGCGTTGGAATCACCGCCGCCGGTAATGCTCAGGGCGTGCGATGCGGCCACGGCATGGGACAAAGCCATGGTTCCTCTGGAATAGGCATCCATTTCAAAGGCACCCATGGGGCCGTTCCAGATAATGGTTTTTGCATCAGCCAGAACCTCGCTGAAGCAGATTACCGAAGCCGGGCCGATGTCCAAGGCCATCCAGTTATCCGGGATATCTTGAATCGTGACCTGTTTGCTAACTGCGTCTGGAGCGAAACGATCAGCGGCGATTACATCCACGGGCAGGTAAACCTTGACTCCCTTCGCTGCGGCATCAATCAGCAATTGACGGGCGTTGTCCAACAGATCGTCCTCCACTTTGGAAGCACCGACAGAGTGGCCTTGGCTTTTGAGAAAGGTATTGGCCATTGCCCCGCCAATGAGCAGGCGATCCACTTTGTCCAGCATGTTGTTCAAGGCTTCCAGCTTACCAGAAACCTTGGCTCCGCCGACAATAGCGACCAGAGGTCGTTGGGGATTATCCACGGAACGATGAAAATACTCCATTTCTTTGTGCAGTAGCAGGCCAGCGGCTTTTTCGGCGCAGTTCGCAGGAATCCCGGTCACTGAGGCGTGCGCCCGATGGGAAACAGCGAAAGCGTCGTTGATATAGACATCAGCCAGCGAGGCTAGCTGGCGGGCAAATTCCGGGTCATTGGCCTGCTCTTCCGCATGAAAACGGAGATTTTCCAGCAAAAGTACCTTGCCGTTGCCGACTTGCCACGATTTGACGAAAGCTTCCACTTCCGAACCGATACAATCCGGAGCCAGCAACACTTTTTCCCCGGTCAATTTAGCGAGATGCTCAGCCACCGGCTTCAGGGAATATTTCTCTACCCGTTTGCCTTTAGGCCGTCCCATGTGTGAGGCGAGGATTACCTTTGCTCCCTGTTCCAGAGCGTATGTAATGGTGGGCAGCACCGTGCGGATGCGCAGGTCATCGGTGATCTCGCCCTGTTCATTCATGGGTACATTGCAATCCACCCGGATCATAACCCGTTTTCCGGTAATATCAAGATCACGAATTGTTTTCATTGTTACTCCTCTCAGGAAATTCCAATCCGTAGGGGCAACCGACCGGTCGCCCTTACACCATCCGTTCAGCCACGGAGACGGTTAAATCACCCAGCATATTGGTGTAGCTGCCCAGCTCGTTGTCGTACCAGCCGTAAATAACCGTCTGAGTCACAGGAACCTCTATGACAGG
>CBDTVG010000025.1:0-12151 GCA_965363745.1 uncultured Candidatus Electrothrix sp.
GGGCCGCCCCTACATGCCCGTGCATAAATATTACGTTTTAAGATAAATTGAGGTAATTAATGGATTCTGTACTCTCGTTTTGTTGCGCTCTGGTGATTGCGCCCCTATTTCCGGCTGTGATCCAGAAGGTCAAGGCCTGGTTCGGCGGCAGACAGGGGCCACCCCTGCTGATTAATTACTACACCCTGTTCAAGCTCCTGCAAAAGAGTTCCGTGTATAGCAACAGCACCAGCTTTGTGTTCAAGACAGGGCCGGTGATAGGGTTATCCGCCAGTCTGATGTTGCTGCTCTTTTTTCCCTTCGGCGGAACAACCCCGCTGTTTTTCTTTCACGGCGATGTCATCATCCTGTTTTATCTGCTGGGACTGGGGCGATTTTTCACCATTTTAGCGGCCTTGGACACGGCCTCACCTTTTGAGGGCATGGGTGCGGCGCGGGAAGCCTTTTTTTCGAGCCTTGCCGAGCCCACAGTGTTCACAGTGCTGTTTCTCTTTTTTAAGATCAGCGGCAGCCTTAGTTTTGTCGGTTTTTTTACTGGCCAGACTCCAGTGACCTTGGTCGGCGAGCATGGTGCTATGGTTCTGCTCGCCGCAGTGGCCATGTATATCGTTATGTTGACCGAGAACTCCAGAGTGCCGGTGGATGATCCGGCCACCCATCTGGAATTGACCATGATCCACGAAGTCATGATTCTTGATCACAGCGGCCCGGATCTGGCCCTGATCGAGATGGGAGCCTGGTGTAAGTTACTTTTTTACAGCTCCTTTCTCGCCTCCATTATCTACTTTCCCCGGTTTGACAACTGCCTGCTCAATGCGGTGCTGTTCTATGCCGTGGTCACGCTTATCTACGTCTCCATCGGCGTTGTTGAGTCCATCACAGCCAGATACAAGATGAGCTTAGTGCCGAAATTTATTTTGAACTCCTTTGCGCTGGTGTTCTTTGTCATCATTCTGACTATGGAGTTTGTGCAATGATACAGCTGACCAATGTCCTCCTCGCTCTGACCCTGCTGTCCGTGTTGCTATCTCTTGGCTCCAATCGACTCGTATCGCTGATAAAAATCATGACCTTTCAGGGGATTGTTGTATCGACTATCCCCCTCACGATGCTTTTCCAAGAACATCACAGCGACATAGGCGCAGGCAATATCTTAATTTTTCAGGCTATGATCATTATAAAGGGAATCCTGATTCCTTGGTTCCTGTTTATGGCCTTAAAAAAAGTAAAAATGCGACGGGAAATTGAGCCGATCATCGGGTATCATGCCTCCACCTTTGCTGGCTTATTTTTTATCCTGATGTCCGCTTTCGTTGCTGATCGTTTTCATGCCGAACTCAATACCGAACATATTCTGCAACTGATCACGGCCATGACCACCTTGGCAGCTGGGCTATTCCTGCTGATGAGCCGGAAAAAGGCCATCACTCAGGTCATCGGTTATCTGATGATGGAAAACGGTATCTACCTGATCGGCAGTGCCTTGGCCAAGCAGGCCCATACCCAGTATGTGGTTGAATTCGGGGTATTGCTGGATATTCTGGTCGCGATTATGATCATGGGCATTGTTCTGCATAACATCAACTCCACCTATGACGGCATGGACACGGATCACTTGGGCAGTCTGCATGATCTGGACACCAATCTTTTTCACCGCCTCAAAGGCTGAACCGGGCGGAGTCGCCATAAATCAAGGAATACAACATGTTGGAACTCACCATCCTTATACCCTTACTGGCCGGGGGAGTGATTATGTTTTTCTCGGTTCAATTGGGCCGGAAAATCATGGTCGTCACCGGCCTGATCCATCTGCTGTTGAGCGGAGCGGCTGTGCTTGGCTGGAGGGCGACACACTGTGTTTCTACATATTTCGCCGCCACCCCAGAGGGCCTGCTCATTCTGCTGGTTACTTCGTTTGTCTTTTTCTTTATCTCCATCTATGCGGTCTCCTATATGGAAGAGGTGGAAATAGCCAGCGAGCCAATTTACCTCGGCTGCACCATGCTGTTTTTATCCAGTATGTCTATGGTCGCCCTGGCGGATCATCTGGTGGTGCTCTGGATCGCCATTGAGGCCACCACCCTGATGAGCGCACCCCTGATTTTTCTCCACCGCTCCAAAACAGCCCTTGAGGCTACTTGGAAATATGTGATGATCTGCTCGGTGGGTATCGCTTTGGCTCTGTTAGGCTGCTTCCTTATTGTCCTGTCTATGGATCTGGGCGGAGTGCATGTGCCTATCACCTTCAGCTCCCTTGGCAAGGTCGCCGGACAACTTAATCCGCTCTGGCTCAAGACCGGTTTTATCTTTCTGGTCATCGGCTACGGTACTAAAATGGGCCTGGCTCCCATGCATACCTGGTTGCCGGATGCGCATAGCGAAGCACCCAGCCCGGCTTCGGCCTTGCTCTCCGGTGCTTTGCTCAACTGTGCTTTTCTCGGAGTGTATCGTGGGCATCAGCTACTTTATCAAGCTGGACTCGGCGAGTTCTCCGGCAATATCCTGATTGGTTTCGGCTTGCTCTCCATGCTGATCGCCGCCATTTTTATCTTTGACCAGACCGGCTATAAGCGGATGTTGGCCTATTCCAGCATTGAGAATATGGGCATTATCGCCTTTGGTGTGGGTATCGGCGGCTTGGCCACCTACGGGGCCATGCTCCATCTTATCCACCATTCGTTGATCAAGTCCTCTCTGTTTTTGTCTTCGGGCAATATTCTATTAGGCTACGGCAGCAAGCTGATTGAAAAAACCGGCAATATGGCCAAGCTCTTTCCCAAGACTTTCAGTGCCTTTTTCGCCGGATTCGCCGGAATCTCTGGCTTCCCGCCCTTTGGTATTTTTGTCAGCGAACTGCTGATTATCATGGGAGCCTTTCAGCAGGGGCGAACAGTGCCTGCCACCATTTTTATCATCGCCCTGATCTTTATCTTTGCCGGGGCCTCTCGTCTGGTCATGAAGATGTGTTTCGGCAAATACGAGGGAGAGACCTTGGTGGATGAAACTATGATCCGGGTGTTGCCCTCCTATGCCTTGCTGCTCACTTCCTTTTTGCTCTGCGTCTGGTTGCCGGACAGCCTGTACGAGATCATCATTTCAGCAATTGCCACAGTCGGAGGCGGAATCAATGGATAAGCTACTGTGTATACAAAACGGTGAAAAGGTGAATCGGGCTGATATTCCCCATCTTTCCTTTGCCGCCTTTCGTGAGGAGCTGTTAGGCTTTACCGAGGCGGGCGGCGGGCAGGTGGTTCAGTTCTTCGCTTATAAGGATAATAAGGATAAGGATGGCGATAAACTTAAATTTCTGGCCGTGCTACGCAACGACAAACTTTTTGTTACTGGTTGCGATGCCCCAGACAGCTTTGACTCCCTGACGGCGGAGACCGAGAAATTTCATATGTTTGAGCGGGAAATCGGGGAACAGTACGGTATCAAATCGGAAGGCCATCCTTGGCTGAAGATGGTGCGTTATCATAGAAATTCCACCGGCAAAGCGGATATATTCGGTAATAATTACAGCGAGAATATTCCGGGCAACTACCCCTATTTCAGAGTAGAGGGTGAAAGTGTGCATGAGGTGGCGGTAGGGCCGGTACATGCGGGAATTATTGAGCCGGGCCATTTTCGTTTTCAATGCTTTGGCGAACGGGTTTTTCACCTTGAGATCCAGCTTGGCTATCAGCATCGGGGTGTGGAGAATCTGCTCCAGACCGTACCTATGAAACGGTTACCCATCCTTGCCGAGACCATTGCCGGAGACACCAGTATCGGGCACGGCCTCTGTATGGCCCAGGGGATTGAGGCCTTGGCCGACCTTCAGGTTGATGAAGGAGCCAAGGTCGTTCGCACCCTGGCCCTGGAATTGGAACGCATCGCCAACCATATCGGCGATCTCGGAGCACTCAGTCTTGATGTGGCCTTTACCCCGCCAGCCGCCTATTTTGGACGGATCAGGGGCGAGTATCTCAACCTCAGCCAAATCCTTGGAGGCAACCGTTTCGGTCGCGGTCTGGTACGACCCGGCGGGGTCACCCAAGTCATGGGTGATGAGCAACGGCAGCTTATTCAGGACAAGATGAACGAACTCACCCCGGAAGTTGAGCACGTCAATGATCTTATTTTTACCAGCCCCAGTGTTCGGGCCCGGTTTGATCGTACCGGCACGGTGAGTCGAGAAAACGCGGAGAAGATCGGTTTGGTCGGCTATGCGGGCAGGGCCTGCGGTTTGGCCTATGATGTGAGGGCTACTTTCCCCACAGAATGCTATGCTGATCTGCCGGTTAACAGCATCAGCAAGACGGACGGTGATGTGGCTTCCAGAGCAGCGGTTCGCCAGCAGGAAATTATGCATTCCATTGAACTGGTCAATACCCTGTTGGCCCGGAGTGAAGAGGCGAATAATTATAGTTATACACCCCAGAAGACTGAGCTGGCCCCGGATTCCTTTGTTGTGACCGTGAACGAGGCTTGGCGGGGTGAGGCTTCCCACTGCATCCTGACGGATAAACAGGGCGGCATCCTCCGCTACAAGGTAAAGGACCCTTCCTTTCATAACTGGATCGGTCTCGCCCTGTCGCTTCGTGATCAAGAAATTTCAGACTTCCCCCTGTGCAATAAGAGCTTCAACCTTTCTTACTGCGGTTTTGACCTGTAGCTAGAAGGGTTTATAGGAGAAGAGGTACTTTTTATGTTGAAAGTCATTAAAAATAGATTTGAGCAGGGGTATAGAACCTCAAAATATCCCGAAGAACAGATCGAGCTGTACAAGCGGTTCCGGGGTCTGCCCGACCTTAACGCAGGTTGCGACCCGTCCGTGGTGCAACAATGCGCCGATGCCTGTCCCCAGGATGCGATTAATCCCGTTTCCTGCCGGATTGATTTAGGAAAATGCGTGTTCTGTGGCCTCTGCGAGACCATGTCCGAGGGCAAGTTTGTCCGCTTCAGCCAGAATTTTGAGATGGGAGCGGCGGCCCGTGACGATCTGCTCACACACGGCAGCCTGCCCAACTTGGCCCGGCATTCCAAGAAGCATTTTAAGAAGCTGTTCGGGCGTTCGCTCCAGTTGCGCCAGATTTCAGCAGGGGGTTGCAACGCCTGCGAGGCGGACACCAATGTACTGAACACGCCCTTTTTTGATCTGTCCCGCTTCGGCATCCAGTTTGTGGCCTCACCCCGTCATGCTGACGGCATTCATGTCACCGGCCCGGTCTCCAATAATATGCGGCAGGCCGTGCTCACCACCTGGGAGGCTGTGCCTGATCCCAAGGTCGTGATCGCCAGCGGTGCCTGCGCTATCTCTGGCGGGCCGTTTTACGGGAGTGAGGCTGTTGTCGGCGGGCTGAACGGGTTAATTCCGGTGGATTTGTATATTCCTGGGTGTCCGCCGCATCCATTGACTACGCTACATGCTTTGTTGGCGTTTTTTAAGTAGTTTTTTTATATTCAGAATTGTAGCACCCGGTCGATCAGCCGGGTGTTTTTTCCTGATTATAACGGATTAAGGGGAGCAGGCATGAGATGCGTTCATTATAAAAAAAACGGGTGCGTAAAATCAACGAGTTATTTTACGTATTATTTGCCAATACTTTATTCAATGCTTCAAGGTTTACCCCTAACAGATTGAACTTACGTTTTTTTATTTTCCTCCCCTTAATCCGTTATAATCAGGTTTTTTCTATGCCGGTTGATGAGAGAGAGCGGTTTGAGCGGAAGAGTTTGGAGGCTTATCTTTTGCTTTCCGGGGAAAAGAGCGGAGAGGTTGGATCTGGTGATTCGACCTGATCAGCCCCGCTTTTATTCAGGGTAGGTCTGAGCATATTTATTCCTGCCGCTGCGGACATTCAGCAGATTATTACAGCCCCATTGCCACCCCGATGTGCGGTATCATGTTAATTAAAAACTCGCTGATTTGTTATGGACAAGTCATATCTTTGCTCAGTGACTGACTTTTTTCACCACTCAATTTAATTGTAATCCTATTTTTCCCGAACAAGTCGCAGGATTTTCATAAGAAGAAAACAATATACCAGTTGCATCCCGATAATCTGTTTTATAAACTTGATAAAAAGAAGAAGGTATTTTTACATTTATTTTTTTACTTCTAGCTACTATATTATTTATACTATGAAAGTCAATCACCCAGAAGCAATCAGGTAAGCTGTTGCTCTCTAAATCATTTTTGAGATTTATACTTCCACTTATCTTCATATTCATATGCAGCAGATCTGCATAAGTTTGATAATGATTTGTCTTGACAGTAGCAACACCGAAAGGAACGGCACTGTAAACAGGAATGCCTTGATATTGCTCTATTTCCCTAATAACCTCTCGGGCTTGTGATTTTATTGGTTGCTCATAGTAGTTTCGTAATGCATGAAAAGAAAAGAAAGCTATTATAAGCAACACCGGCATTCTTTTCCAACCATCACTCAGGCGCCAGATTCCCCAAGAGACTAACAATATGATAGCAGGCAGTAATATAATCGTGTATCTGGGGGACCCCAACATCGGTGCGGATATAACTCCTTTTATATATGGAAGTAAATATCCTGCAACTATGCAGACAAGCAGCAATATAATTGAATCGTTAATTTTTCTCGTGTTCCGATATTTTCTGAGAATTAAAGATAAGACAGAAAAAAATCCACTGGCTGCAAATAAAACTAATAAATATTTGCTGTGAAAATAGCTATATATATATATGATGAAAAATATAGGGGAAGGCTGGTGTATACAAGAAATTTCTCTTCCGAGATTCATCAGAATTTTTTCTACGAGCGGCAATAACGCTGAAATCAAAACGATAGCTGTACCAGCTGCAATCCTGATCAGTTTTTTTCTTTTTTCTGAATAGTTGAAAAGGTAGTAGAACAAAAAAAATACCTGTCCAGCAATCAAAAAAAAACCAATATAATGAGTATGCATCAATATAATTGTACTGCCCCAGTACAACAGAATATTCTTTTTAGTTTGTTTAGCTAACACCTTAGAAAAAAACAGCGTCGAAAATACAGAAAATAAACAAAGTAATGAATACGATCTGGTTTCCTGTGAATAAAATATCAAGAAGTAATTTGTAGATGCAATGAACGCCGCATACAATCCTATATATTTATTAAACAGTTCTTTTCCCAAAAAATAGACAGCTAATACGGTTAAACAGCCTAGCACTGCGGAAAGCACTCTTCCTGTAAATTCAGTGTAGCCAAAAAGTTGATAGGCAATCCGTAGGAGCATGGTATAGAGAGGCGGGTGGGGATCATACTTCAGTTGCTGGAACATAGCCCCGATGCTCTTCTCCGGGTTAGCAAAATCTGCACTGTAAAGTTCATCCAACCAATAGCTTTGAAATGTCAACCCCTTGAATCTTAAGAATGCTCCAAGAGCAAATATTGCTACCAGAATAATAGCTATTTGATACTCTTCAAAGTATTTTTTTGCCTGCGTTGAGATTGTCATATCCTCACTCCCTTAAACTTCCAATCAGGAATACTTGTTATCACTAACATGACCCACCTCCACATCGACTTCGTGTACAGCGCATCCTTTCCTTTCTGCTGTGCTCTGCATAAATATCCTCCGCGATTTTTTCTGGCAGCCATACCGATCTATTCCGCCTTGCACTCAAAAATTATCTGGTCATATGGCAATCTGACCAAATCAGTTCTTAGGTGTTGAGATATATTTTTCCATTTCAATTCGTTAAGTAGTAAAGATTTATACGCATCTGGACTGCGGACATTTCTCCCCCTATCTCTGCTGACAAGAAATCGAGCTGCCCAACGTTGCCCGTCATAACATGTCGGATCTGTAGTAACAAGACGACCTCCCGGCCTAAGAACCTTATATGCAGACGACTTAAAGATTTCACTTCTGTATCATCAAGATGATGCATCACTCCAATAGCCATTACCAGATCGAATTTTGGCAGATCCATGCAACTTTGTTCTGTCACATAACCATGATAAAATTGTCCTTGATTACCAAATTTGGTTTTAGCCGCTTCAATATTTTTTTCATTTGCGTCAAATCCGATGTAGTCAATTTTTTTATTTTCATTTAAAAACGACAGCATATCAGCAGGGCCACAACCAATATCGAGAATATTCATGCCATTAAATGGACGAATATATTCATTAACAACTTCTCTATCAAAATTATGCTTGCCAAAAACTATTTTTTGTAAATAAAAATAGGCTATTGGGTTAGATATAAAGGCATAAATACCTCTATTGCGCTCTGACATATTTCACCTGTTCCTTGCTATTTATTATAATGGCTCGCCACAGCAAATAAAGACACGCCTATAGGAAGCGGAAAATTTCCAATAAAACCGTTCACTTGCAAATATTTTCGTCAATAGACCGTTCAATAACGGTGATGGCTGCGCAAGATCATCATGTGTCTTTTTAAGGCACTTATTCCATAAACGGGCTGCAAGAATTGCTGGAAACAGAAAAAAATTAAAATAGGTCAGTTTATTCACCTTTAAACCAGCTTGAATGATCGTCGTTTGCAGGCTCGCCTTAGTATAACGTCTATAATGATGATGTTTCTCGTCATGTTTGCTCCATAGGAACGGTAGTGCCGGAACTGTAATAAAAAGATGCCCATCTTTCTTTAAAAGAAGAGATAATTCTTGCAATGCGCTCAGGTCATTCTCAATATGCTCTAAAACGTCAAAAAGGACAATTAAATCGAATTTCTTATTCCTGATTTCATCAGGAAAATTGTGAGGCAATGAACCGCCATACAATCTAATAGATGGATTCGTCACCTTCTGTTGAGCAAGACAACGCGCTCCATCATCTAATTCCATGCCATATACATTGCCATATTTAAACAACATCGATAAGTTTCCACCAGTGCCGCATCCAGCCTCAAAAATTTCCAATGGCTTTTCTCTGCTGTTCAAACATCTTCCTAAAAAAGATTCTATGATAGCACGACGGCCTGAAAACCAAAAATGTTCTTCTTCAACCTTTGCCATTGATTCGTACAAAAAATCTTCCACAGTATCACCCGCCTTATGCTTGAGCAATATAATATTGCGTCCAAAGGATATGATCTAAGGTGCTATCCTTGAGGATGCCTTCAAGCCATTGTTCGATACGAAGCCCTGATGTTCCCATGAATTCGGCAACCAAAGGAATATAGAGTCCTGACTTGCATTGTTCAATAATCTCAAACCCTGAAGTTTCAAGCTGATCTACAATCTGACGTTCAGTCAACAGATTGATATGCCCTGTTTCAAGAATTGGCTCTCTGTAGATCAATTTGACGAGCTGAATAAATCCCGGAAGGAATGCTATCTTTGCTGTCAGTTCAAGCGGGCTGTAGCGTTGCGGGGTTGAAAGCAATAAAAAACCTCCAGGCCTAAGCAGTCGATACATCTCAGCAATGGCTCTTTTAGAATTTGAGATATGTTCAACGACTTCAGTGCATAAAATCAGATCAAAACACGCATCCGGCAATTCAGAATTCAGAATATTATCCAGTCGTGAGGAAAGATTAGGTATATCTTTTTCAAGTTCCTTAGCCTCAGCCAAGTATGCCTCCTCAATATCAACCGCTGCAACAGAACCATACAGTTCAGCCAAGACAGGAAGATAAATCCCGGATCCAGGACCTATTTCCAGTGCAGCATTATTCTTCTGTTTAGATAATTCTTTGATTGTATTAACGATCCAGTCACGTCGAGTGCAATGCAGCCATCGCCGAGTCGGATTGCCTGATGTATAAAGAATATTCTGCAACTCAACAAGTTGCTGTTTCTTGTATTTCATCGTCTATGTCTCAGTAAATCAATTTACTTGATCAGTATATATTTTCCTTGCGATATAAATAGGCCGCCTTTTACTTTCCATATATATTCTGCCAATATACTCTCCTAATATTCCTATGCTGACAAGCTGCAAACTTCCAATGAACAAAATGAAAATTAACAGCGAAGCGTATCCTGGCAGTTCTACTCCAGAGATAATTGTTCTGAACAATATATATAATGCATATGATATGCTAAAAAAAGCTCCGGCTAAACCAATATATGTCCATATTCTCAGCAGCGAAGTGGAAAAACTTGTAATACCTTCAAGTCCGAAGTTCCACAACTTCCAAGCTGTGAACTTAGTCTCTCCCTTTGTTCTTGACGGACGGGTGTAATCTACAAATACAGTTTTGAAACCGACCCATGAATAAAGACCTTTCATAAACCGTTGAGATTCAATGACATTGCGGACTGCTGCAACAACAGACTTGTCCATCAGTCTGAAGTCTCCAACGTTTTCCGGTAACTGCAATTTCGATATTTTATTATTTATTTTATAGAAAAGTTCGGCTGTTCTTCGTTTAAAATATGAGTCGCTGTCCCTGTTTATCCTTCTGCCTGCAACCACATCAGCACCTCGCGACCATTCTTTGATAAAATCAGCGATCAGCTCTGGAGGATCTTGAAGGTCAGCGTCTATTATAACAACAGCATCCCCGTAAGCATGGTCAATACCTGCTGTTATCGCGCTTTCCTTGCCAAAGTTTCTGGAGAACTCTATAAGTTTTATGTTGCTTTCCCTTTCTCTTAATTTAAGTATTTTTGACACGGTAGAATCATGACTTCCATCGTCAATAAAGATTATTTCGTACATACAATCTGCAATATCTTTAAAAACAGCAGCTATCTCTTCATGTATCAAGCAAATACATTCTTCCTCATTGAAGACAGGGATAATAATTGATATTAGTCTCGGCGTTATCATATTTTTTTAACCATGCCTTCCATTTCCATTCTGATCTTGAGCCAAAACTCCATTGAGGCAGTCACGATGACCACCTTATCGCCCTGCATCTGATGCTGTCGTATTCTCTTCATTGCCTGCGGCCTGACGATCCTTTCAATTCTTTTTTCCGCATATTCGTCAGCGATCTGCTGAAAAGAATCAGCATCCCATCCTTTGAAAAATTCAGCAAGCAGCCTTTCTTTCGCAACGTGATTCGGGATGATCTTCAGTGCATAGGCAAGAAGTATCGGACTGAGTTTGAGCAAGGCAAAAAAATAAGCAGGCTTTCCGACCGCAAATTGAATGAAATCGGCCATGCTGTCTTTTTTAGTTATTGTTCCGTCAAAATCAAATAATGCCAGCCCGCCTGTCACCAAAATTCACTCCGACTTGTCGACCGGCACCCTCCAGCACGGCCATCTTTGTCTACCCTGCCCCGCGCCTCAGTAAGGGCGAATTCACTGTAGAGATAGAGCAGAGTGGACAGTGTGCGCCAATGTTCCGCAATATAGTCCGCAAGGTCATGCATGATGATCCTGTCCAAATATTTCGTCATTCCAAAGAACTGCCCGGATGGATACTTTTTACTCATTATTCTTTTTTATGCCTGAAGTCAATGTTTTTTTTTCACAATTCCAACATCGAGTTATCAACAGATCTCGCTTTTTCCATTGCCCCGCAAGGAAAAATCAGGATTGATCGACCTGAACCGGGCCTGACGTTTTTTTTCTACAGGTAAAAACACCTATGCATTCCGCCAAAGGAAGATCACAATACGGAACTGTTTAAAAAAGCGAGCATCCTTTCTTTCCCGGTTTGCCCTTGTGCAGCCAATATCCGGTCAACGGCGCAGACAACGCTCATGGCCGTGCCGGATCAATGGCCCTGATTGTATCGACTGCTCTTCCGGCTTCAGCTTGACTGATTCCTGCCTCCAGGGCTGTTCTTACAGCAATATATTTTTTAATTATAGTCAATGTTATTATATATTTTATAGCCTAAAATATCCCTGTTCCATTCGTTCTTGACGTACTGTCCCTTCCAGCATCAATCATTGAATCTCTAAAAAGAAACAACAACCGTTCATTTTGCTTCTGGAGCAATTTTCATGGTCGCCTGCTCCCGCGCGTGTTTTGTTGTTTTTAATTGTTTTAACTATTTTAACTGTTTTAGGCTTGCTTAACCTGTTGATTTTAAAGGTGTCTCAAGCCTAAAGGTGGACGGATTTATGGTCAAAGGTGGACGGATTTACGGTCAAAGGTGGACGGTTGACATATTTATCCACTCATGTTACGTTTTATATTCACAAGGAGGTATACAGAATAAAATTCTAAATTGGACATAGAGCTATGATGAAAAAAAGATATCCTGTAGCA
>CBDTVG010000026.1:0-12110 GCA_965363745.1 uncultured Candidatus Electrothrix sp.
CGTTTACGCGCAAAGCAATCTACCGGCTTTAGCCGGTAGTACATTGAATTCTGTTTCTAAGACAAAAGAAAACTACAGTTGCCGGTTACGCAGTTTAATGTGAATCATTGCCAGTTTTTCAGCGACCGTCTTATAGTCAAAAAGAGTAATATGAGATTCAAGCAGGTTTATTTCATCTTCCAGAACGGAATCAACGACATAGTGCTGTAACGCCGTATAACTCTGTAACGCTTTAAAATCACCTGCTTTGAGATAGTGATCAAGCTCCTCAATCATGGGAATCAGGGTTGCGATATCCATTTTTTTTCCTAATGATGAAGGAGTATCCGATAAGGCGATCTTCTTCTCTTCCTGATCATGCAGGAGAGCGGCGATGGATTGCAGAACTGTCCGCAATGTGAGGGTGAAATGCCGCAAAGCATCTGTATAATCACCTCGTATAATGGCGGATTCAAGAGTTACAGATGCTAAATACAGATCCATAGCTCCGATACTGCCGGAAACCCCTTTTGTGGAGTGAATCAATCTTTTGGCCGTATCTTGTTCATTTTTATTAAGATGTTTTTCTATCTTGCAGGATAGATCAACGTTGCATTCAGCAAACTTTTTAAGCAGCTTGAGGTATAATTTTTTGTTTCCTTCAAGCTGTCTGATTCCTGCTTGAATATCAAGGCTGGGAAGAACTCTCGGTAGTTTTTCAGGCATTATTTTTCTCAATTGGTCAACAGTCGGATTGAAATCAGGACGAACACAGAAATTCACCCCTTAGGAACAGAAATTAAATAACTGCCATATTCCGTACAGGCGACACGGTCACCGTGTGTTGCCCGGTTAGACAAATGGAGCAGTTATTAAACTGCTCATTCCTTACAGCAAAAAAACAATAAAAATTAACTAATTTCAGACAAAACCAATCCAAGCCGCTTAATAAGAAGATCAATCTCCTCTTTGCTCACCGTCAGCGGCGGGATAAAACGAAGCACCCGCATCCCGGCAAAATTGATCAAACATCCCTGTTCAAACAATCGCTGAACAATGTCCAAGCCGTGCTCAATACCTTTTTCTGTCAGCACTAGGCCAAGAAGCATGCCGCAACCACGCACTTCGCTGGCAAGCTGAGAAAACTTTTCCGCAATCTCTTCCAACCGTTGGACAAAATATGCACTTCGTTCCTGCACAGAGGTGAAGAAACCATCCGCCAACATAGTCTTCATCACCGCGACCCCGGCGGCTGCGGCCACCGGATTGCCACCAAAGGTGGAGGCATGGGTGCCCACAGTAAAGGAAGCGGCGATTTCCGCACGGGTCAACATAGCACCGATGGGCAGGCCATTGCCTAAGGCCTTGGCCAAGGTCATGATATCGGGAACAACCCCAAGTTGCTCATAAGCGAACAAACTGCCGGTTCGTCCTATCCCGGTCTGCACCTCATCGAAAATAAGCAACAAATCATGCTTATCGCAGAGACTGCGTATTGCTTGTAAATACTCCGTCGTAAGCGGACGAACACCGCTCTCCCCCTGTAAAGGTTCGCAAAGAACCGCGCAGGTTTTTTCGTTGATCATGCTTTCCAATTCCTGAGGATCTCCGAACTCGGCATGAACAAACCCGGCGGGCAACGGCTCAAATCCTTGATGGAATTTTGGCTGTCCTGTTGCTGCGACCGTGGCTAAGGTTCGACCATGAAAGGAACCGGATAGAGAAATCACCTCATATCGGCCCTCGCCGCTGTGAATTCTGGCTAGCTTGATCGCCGCCTCATTGGCCTCAGCACCAGAATTGGCCATGAACACCCGATCAGCAAAGCTGTTGGCTGTCAGCAGCTCAGCCAGCTCTGTTTGCGGCTCAGTATAAAAAAGATTGGAGACATGCATCAGCTTGTTCGCCTGGGCGCAGACCGCTTCAGTGACCGCCGGCTGACAATGCCCCAAGGAACACACCGCAATTCCCGCTAAAAAATCCAAATATTCCTTGCCATTCGCATCCCAGAGTCTGCATCCTTCACCCCGTATCATAGCGGCCGGAAATCGGCTGTAGGTTCCAACAAACACTGAGTCACCTCGTTCAATCCACTCTGAATTTTTTCCTGTTTGACTTTTTGTCGTTACGTTTTTCATTACGCAATCTCCGTGCCTATACCCTTGTGGGTAAAAATTTCTAACAAAATAGCATGTTCTTGGCGACCGTCAACAATATGGGCCTTGCCGATCCCGCCATTGATGGCTGAGGCGCAACAACGAAGCTTGGGAATCATGCCGCCGCTGATCACACCGTCATCAATCATTTGCTCAATGGAATCCTTGTTGATTGAGGAGAGCAGGTTCCCTTGCTTGTCCAGCACGCCTTCCACATCCGTCAGAAGGATCAGCTTAACTGCGTTAAGTTCAGCGGCGATGGCACCCGCCACCAGATCTGCGTTGATATTATAGGCCTGACCGTCCTCACCGACCCCGACTGGAGCTATCACCGGAATAAAATCCTGTGCATCCAGAGTGTTGAGAATTTCAGGATTAATTTTGGTGACCTCGCCCACCCGACCAAGATCAATAAGTTCCGGTGGAGCGTTTTCCGCCTCCGGTTTACCGAGGATTTTCATTTTTTTAGCTTGGACAAGATCACCATCTCGCCCTGAAAGACCCACCGCCTTGCCGCCGCAATGATTGATCAAGCCGACAATTTCTTTATTGACCTTGCCTGCCAGCACCATCTCAACCACATCCATAGTCTGCCCATCCGTGACCCGCATCCCCTGAATACGGTTTGAGGTGATCTGCATCTTCTCTAAAAAGAGATTAATTTGCGGCCCGCCGCCATGAACGATCACCGGATTCATTCCTATGTACTTAAGCAGAATGACATCCAGCGCAAAATTCTTTTTCAGTTCCTCGTCCACCATGGCGTGCCCGCCGTACTTTATGACCACTGTTTTATGATTAAACTCTCTAATATAGGGCAAGGACTCGATCAAAACCTTGGCCTTTGAAATTGCATTTTCCATCTTATGCTCCTCTATTTCAACTGAACAATATACGGAACCGACCGTCCCGCATACTTCTTTACATTTACCAGAGAAAAATGTATTCTTGTAAACCTTTGCAAAAATCAAACTATACATGTTTATAGAACACACCTATAAAACATACTTCAGAAGGGGATAACAATGTATTTTTTTCTATCTTCAGCTCGCGGGACGTTACTACAACAGGCTTTGACCATTTTCAGCATTATTCTGTTGACCGTCAGCACAGGTGTCTGTCAGAACGATGCGCCGATTAATATTGAAGCTGACCGGATGATTTCTCAGGAAGCGAAAAATTCTGTTGTTTTTACCGGTAATGTGGATGCCAGCCAAGGCAAAGTTACTATCCGTACTGACGAGATGACCATTTATTATCAGCCGAATGATCCGAAAAATACGGGAAATCAGTCTCGTAAAGTTAAAAAAATGAGTTGCATAGGCAACGTAGAGATCACCCAGGAAAATTGGCTTGGCACTGGTGAACGGATGGATTATTTCTCGGATGAGCGCAAAATAATTTTGCACGGAGATGCCAAGGCTTGGCAGGGAAAAAATATGGTGTCCGGCACAACCATTACCTATTATCTTGATGAAAAAAGGTCCATTGTTGATCGAGCCGCCGCCACAGGAGGATCTAAAAAGCCGACACGGGTCAGAGCGACCATTATCCCGAAGTCCAGTTCCGATAAAAAATAATGGTAGATATTTCAATCCTGGAGACCAAAAATCTGGTTAAGGAGTATCGCTCCCGCAGGGTGGTGGACAGGGTTAATCTGCAAGTTAAAAACGGTTCCATTGTCGGCTTGTTAGGGCCGAACGGAGCGGGAAAAACAACTACTTTTTATTCCATTGTCGGCTTTGTCCGTCCGACATCAGGTTCTATTTTTTTGGATAAAAAAGAAATTAAAAACCTGCCCATTCATCAGCGCGCTTCCAAAGGAATAACCTATCTGGCTCAGGAGCCGTCTGTCTTTAAAAAGCTGACTGTTGAGGAAAACGTCCGCATTGTTCTTGAGCCCTTGGGGTTGAGCCGAAATGAAATTAACAACCGCATTCAAGAATTAATGGCGGAGCTCAAAATCGAGCATTTGGCCCAAAACAAAGGCCACGCCCTTTCCGGCGGTGAACGACGACGTGTGGAAATTATGCGGGCCTTGGCTGTTCGCCCCCGTTTTATCCTGCTGGATGAACCCTTTGCCGGGGTCGATCCTCTCTCTGTCGCCGACCTGCAACAGATTATCCGAGGGCTAAAGGCCAAAGGGCTGGGTGTTTTAATTTCAGATCATAATGTTCGAGAAACATTGCAGGTCTGTGATTTCGCCTATATAATGAATAACGGAGAGATTCTCACCAGCGGTGCGGCCAGTGATATCATCCAGAGTGAATTGGCGAAAAAAATGTATCTCGGCGAAAATTTTACAATGTGAACAAAAAAATACTATGCTGTTCCCCATTCCCGTTTTTGAGCTATGAGCCTTGAACTCCGACAACAGGTAAAATTTTCCCAAAAATTGGTTATGACGCAACAATTGCGTCAGGCCATTAAGCTGTTGCAGTTGAACCGGCTGGAGTTGAGCAATGCCCTGCAAGCGGAAATGACGCAGAATCCCATGCTCGAGGAGGTTGACAACGATCAGGAAATTATCAGTAATCCTGAATCATTGACAGCCGAAGAAGTGAAAGATATTGCCGAGCCGGTTGCGACTTCCCAAGTCGCCGGAGATGATCCGAAAACTGTGGCTGAGGTCAACTGGGAAGACTACGCCAATAATTTTGACGCTGATTTATCCTTTGCCAGAGAAACTCCCCCGGCTGACGCTCCTTCCCAATTTGATTTTATCTCAGCCACTCCTGGCCTGCTCTCCTATTTAGAATGGCAACTTACCCATATTCAGCTTGATGCATCTGATCGGGAAATATCTTGGTTTATTCTCGGTAATCTTGACGGGCACGGTTTCTTGAAAGCCTCTATTGCGGACATTTGTGCTTATGCGGGCTGCACAGAAGACGAAGCGGAAGGAATGCTGAGGCTGGTGCAAAGCCTTGATCCTCCGGGAATTTCGGCACGGGACATCCGTGAATCTCTGCTCTTGCAATTAGAACGGCAAGGAATGGAGGAAGATCTGGCCTACCTTATCGTGTCTCAATATATAGATGAGTTACAAACGCATAACTTTTCGAAGATCGCTCAAAAAACAAATTTTACAGCCCGTGAGGTGCAAAAAGCCGCCGGAATTATTGCCACCCTTATCCCCTATCCGGGCAACGAGCACAGCAACGAACAAATCAACTATATCACTCCTGATGTGTATCTGTACAAGCTGGATGATGAATTCATTATTCAAATCAACAACGATGACCTGCCCCAGTTGCAACTTTCCGCCGACTATCAAGAATTGATTCAGGAAAAGAAAAAACTCAACCCTGAGTCCAAAGGATATTTATTAGAGAAAAAACGTCATGCGCAAAATTTTATTAATTCAATCCATTATAGACAGAACTCCATTTACAAGGTCATGAAAAGTCTGCTCAAGTTTCAGCATGATTTTTTTGAAAAAGGCCCTGGTTACCTTAAACCACTTGTTCTTCATGATGTGGCTCAAGACATCGGCATGCACGAATCCACCATCAGTCGGGTCACCTCCAATAAATATGTGCATACGCCGCAGGGAATTTATGAGCTGAAATATTTTTTTTCCAGCTCTGTCTCCACAACTGACGGACATACAGTGGCCGCCGAAGTGATTAAGAGTCGCATCAGACAATTTATTCAGAAAGAAGCCCCGGAAAAGCCGCTCAGTGATAATGCAATTTCCAAACTTTTGCTGGAGGAAGGTATTCAGGTCGCACGTCGTACTGTTGCGAAATACAGGGATCAAATGAAAATTTTGCCGATCAAGCATCGCCGAAAAAATCGTTGATGGATTGATGCATTGAGCGGGATGGATAAAAAGAGAGGCAGTGAATAAATCTTGATAATTAACAGGTAAGGTTGCGGGCGAAGAACATATGATACAGTTAAAAGAACAATGTATACTTCTTGAGCTGAAATCCACCAATAAAGAGGAGTTGCTCGCTGAGCTGGCAGGAACCGTTCAAAAAAAATATCCAGCCATCGACTCTGAGACCATTAAACAGGTATTGATGGAGCGTGAGCAGTTGGGATCCACCGGTGTCGGCAACGGTGTGGCAATTCCGCATGGAAAATTGCCGGGTCTGGAACAATGCCTGCTCTGTTTCGGCAGATCAATGCGGGGAATAGGTTTTGAGGCCAAGGACAATAGACCGGTTCATCTTTTTGTCATGATTCTTTCACCAATGAGTATGGCTGAAGAGTATCTGCAAACTTTAGGCAGGGTAAGCAGGTTGCTGAATAATGAAAGCAACAGAAATAAATTTCTCCAAGCGGCCAGCAAAAAAACGATTCAACAGCTATTTAATCAGCCCTCTCTTTGAGCAAACTTTAAGGGAATATAGAAGAGAAACTCAGCGTCTTCGATATTCCCCCCTCCCAATGCAGTTTATGATCAGTTTTTGATCATTTCGGCAATCTTGAACGCCATTTCCAATGATTGTTCCGCATTCAGCCTGGGATCGCAGGTGGTGAGATAGTTTTGGCTCAACTGTTCATCACCTAGCTGTCGGGCGCCGCCTGTACATTCAGTAACATCAGCTCCGGTCAGCTCAAAATGTACTCCTCCGGGTATTGTTCCCTCTGCCCAATTCAGCTCGAAAAATTGACGTAATTCAGATAATATGTCGTCAAATCTCCGGGTCTTATGGCCTCCTTCCGTTTTTCGGATATTGGCATGCATGGGGTCACAACTCCAGAGGACGTTCATTCCTTCTTTTTTCACGGCCCTGAGCAAGGGCGGCAGATGTTTTTCAATATCTTTGGCTCCGAAACGGGCGATCAGCGTTATTCTGCCCGCTTCATTTTCAGGATTCAGCCGTTCAATAATAGAGAGGATGTCGTCAATGTCATGATTCGGCCCCACTTTCATGCCCAGCGGATTGAGTACGCCACGCAGGAATTCAATATGCGCCCCATCGATCTGCCGGGTACGGTCACCGATCCAGAGCATATGGCCAGAACAGTTGTACCAGCCGCCCTCAAGAGAATCCTCACGGGTAAGCGCCTCCTCATAACCGAGAAATAAAGCCTCGTGAGAAGTGAAAAAATTTGCTTGGTTGAGCTCCGGCATTTCAGTATTAATACCGACATTTTCCATGAACTTCATAGCCCGGCTAATCTGTTTTGCCAATCGTTCATAAGACTGTCCCATGGGCGATTCTTTGACAAATTCCTGATTCCAAGCCTGCACTTTATCCAAAGCTCCAAAACCGCCTCGAGTGAAGGCGCGCAGCAGGTTCAGACTGGCAGCGGACATATTATATCCCTGCAAAAGACGCTGGGGATCAGGTATACGGGCTTCAGGATCCGGATGCTGCGAATTGCACATATCACCCCGATAACTAGGCAGTTCCACGCCGTCGATCATTTCCGTGTCACTGGAACGCGGTTTGGCATATTGACCGGCGATACGACCAACCTTGATAACGGGTTTTTCACCGGCATAGGTCAATGTTACAGCCATCTGTAACAGAACTTTCAGGGTGTCTCTGATATTTGGAGCTGTACAACGAGAAAATTCTTCAGAACAGTCACCGCCTTGTAACAAGAATGCCTCGCCCTGCATGGCTTTGGCTAAATTGCTCTTAAGGTCACGAATCTCACCGGCAAAAACCAAAGGGGGCAGGTTGGAAATCGTCTGAAGCACTTCATTGAGTTTGCTTTCATCCGGCCAGTTAGGCTGTTGTAGGACAGGAAAATTTTGCCAGGATGATTTTGTCCAATTATTTTCAGTTGTCATAATCTGATCAGCAGCAGGTTAAATTTTGAAGATGTTAAAAATCAAGATGCCTTTATTTTTCCTTAATATTTTTCAACGGGTTCAGGCTTGTGTGTGGTGCCTTGGTAGTTACCAAGGAAGGGTATATCTTTTTAAAAAGAGCCTTCCTCGGCATTATTTCTGTAACCAACTTATCCTGTTATAATTCCAACCAGGATTCAGAGAACACAGTCTGCCCAGATAGAGCTTTGTAGGTCTTATAATGCTCAATGGCTAATCCTTCCAGGGTGGAAGGGTCTGGATCGTTGCCATCCATCATACCATGCACCATATCCACCAAATCCTGACGCTCGCCACGACAAATCGCCATCAATTCTTCATCATAAGCATTGACAATTGCGGTGGAAATGCCGTATTTCATGAGCATGATTAGGTAAGTTCGATCCAAGTATTTACGCAAATTCTCAGCCACACCGTTGGAAACATTGGACAGTCCGACCGTTGAACCTGAGCCCGGAGCGATATCCGGCAGCATCATCATAAATTCAAGGCCTGCAGCGATCTGATCAGCACCGAGAGTGATCGGGGTTCCAATGGGATCAAACAGAATTTTTTCATTGGGAATGCCAGCTTCGTTGAGAGCCATCATCAGATCAACAGACATGGCCGCACGTTCAGCAGAGTCACGGGGCATTCCTTCTGGGCCCCAGAGCAGAGCGATAACATTACACCCGGCCTCGGCGGCTACCGGAATTAATTTTTCCATACGCTCAGGTTGAGCGGAAATGGAATTCATAATAGCGTCAGCCTTATTTTTCACCACCTTAAAACCAGCCGCCATAGCGTCAGTATTTGTGGTGTCAAGACAAAGCGGAAGATCAACCGCCGCCTGTGCAGTCTCAACAACCCAAGGCATCAGTTCCGTACCGTCTTTTCGCGCCGGACCGATATTCAGGTCAAGATACGATGCGCCAGCATCAGTCTCTTCTTTCGCCATTTCCTGCACAGGGGCCTGATTGCGCTCTTTCATGGCAGTACCGCTTCTTTTGCCCATGATATTGATACTTTCTGCTATAGCTTTTACCGTCATTGCCATTTGCGTTCTCCTTGATTGGATTAATTTATAACGTGAGTATTTTTTAATATAAGCAGGATTATATCCTCATGTCGAATGACTGCGGTAACCGATAAACTGGCCTGCCTTGTCTGCAAAAAATGCGATACGGATTATGTAGCGGTTGTGTCCGCTTTTGATTCTGTTATTTTTTCAACAGAAGCCAAAAATAAAAACTCGATAATTAATCGCATTTCAAGGTATTTGTCAATCAACAAATTACATTGCTCTTGTTGTTCGTTCAACGTTCCCGCATTACGGCCTATGGATATATCGACAGGTCACACCGGTACGGCAATAAAAAAAGGGCTTAACGTAAAAAACGTTAAGCCCTTCTATGTACTGGCGTCCCCAACCGGATTTGAACCGGTGTTGCCGGCGTGAAAGGCCGGTGTCCTGGACCTGACTAGACGATGGGGACTTGGTGTCATTATATTTGGTGGGTCGTGCGCGGCTCGAACGCGCGACTCTCTGCTTAAAAGGCAGATACTCTACCAGCTGAGTTAACGACCCTTTATTGTTGAGAGCAGATACTTATATCATTATTTTCATCGGTGTGTCAATATAAAAATAATCATTTGTTTATTTTATACTGTTTCAGCAACTTTGACTACATGTAATTACTTGTTTTTTTTATTTTACGCTTTGTTCCGCCACTCCGTTATCATTTTAACCGTAAATACAACCGATGTAGATGATGTTCAAAAGGAGTTATCCAAGGGAAAATGATCCTGCCCAAGAAATGGGACAGCAGAAGCACTAGCAGGCCTTTAAGCCGGGCGCCGCCACCGAGATTGCCGAGAGGAATGATTTTACCTCGCAGGAGCATAACCGTCATTCTCCCTATTTCACCCTTGCCCAAGTCGTAATTTTTTCCGGTAATATACTGTTTTTTCATGATGCTTCTTTTTTTAAAAAATTCTATGATCGTAAACGATCCCTGATCAGACGCAGAAAGAATTCTGTGCGCAACAGAGGCCACCAGCGCAGCATCCAGCTCGAACAGTTCCATAATGTCCTCTCCGGTGCGAATTTATCAGCCTTGTGCTGTCCATGAAAATCATCAAGATGATGACGTTGACAGATCTCCCTAATTTCTTGGGTTTTAGGAAAAGCCATTCTGCTGACCAAGAGGTAATTCAGCCAAGGTCTGAGATCATCCTCAAGGGAATAACCAAGAAGCGAGGCGGCCACGGCATATTGCTCGGCTCCAGCCAAAATGCCCTGCTGAAGAGGCTTGAAGTAGCTGTCCTGTTCTTTTTCCGCCCGCCCCATTGCATCATCCTCCCGGCGAAAAATCAATGCATACCCTTTGTTGTCTTCTGTCAAATGATAGCCGTTTAAGGTGGGATGGGGAGCGCGACAGACCTCCTCAAAAAGATCACGATTGTAGAGCAGGGTTGAGCCAGCCAGATCAAAACGATCATGGTCATAGAGGATGCCCGTAATCAGGTTATGCAGGGTTGAGGGATAGCGAATACCTCGGGTCGCCCCGAAAAGCAAACCATGACAGCGTGGAGCATCACTGCAGTGTTCAACAGCCCGATGAAGAAAACGCTGAATGGTTCCCAACCAGCCTATATCCACCAAAGCCACATCAGGGTGATCAAAAAATCCCTGTTCTTCCAGATAAAGCTGTAATGCCTGATTGGCTGGCAGTGTCTGCTGTTTCACTTCTTGCTGAAATTCCTCATCTTCCAGCATCTCGTTAAAGCGAATACGATTATCAGGATCAAAGCCTTCATAGGCCGGAGAAAGCACGGTTTCCTGATTGATCTCATGTTGCGCCAGCAGGGAGGTGAAGGTCTCGGCCTCTAAGCCGAACACCCGACAGACATCACGGAAATCTTTATTGCCCGCTGGCAGAAAAACAATATCCGCATGCTCCCGGTCAAGTCCGGCGTGACCGCAACTTGCTGGGGCAAGTGCCATCCGGCTGACGTACAGGTAGGAGGTGACAGGCAGGTTGTCGACCCCGGCATACATTTCCGGGATCACTTTGTTCCAGAGTTGTTCAAACAACCAGCCCTCCCGGGAAAAAAAATAAAGCCGTTGGATACCAGCTTGTAGACAGTATTCTGCAACTCCCTGGATGAAGGCGGACAGTAAGGGGGAAAGCACGTTAAAGCCTTTGACGTACAGGGGATGTTGCGGTATGTTTTCCGCTTCCAGCGGCAGCATAACCTGCTGCAACGCACGCCCTCGGTAAAAGGGTTGCCCCAGAGAGTAATTATAGTACCGCCGGGCCAATGACTTGCGCATTTTTTCCAAACCGTCCCGGAGGACAAGTGCCTGGATTCCTCTTTCAGCTGGACGAAAACCGTCGGAAACCGAATTATCCCCGACATGCAACCAACGATCATAGTTTAAGGCGAATCGCTCAAGGAGCATAGGGAAGGCCTTACCCGATGCCTTGGCCAAAAAGGTATCCGCCGAGGAGACCACCGCATCCACCTGATCTAGAAAACCGGCATGGCTGATCAATCTTTCTAAATGTGCGGCGGGCAGATAGACATCCGAAACAACCAAAATCTTTTTTCCTTGCCCTTTCAGTTCCCTGAGCCAGGCAACCAGCTCACTGCGCGGGACAAGGACAGCGTTTTCTAATTTCAGTTCGTAATCCGTGACCTCATTCAGCAGCCGCTGATCCTCCTGCGCACCGAACACCGCATCAATGACCCGGCGCATATAGTCAGGATAACATGCCTCAAAATCATCAAACCGCTGTCCAGTCTCTTGACGCTGCTCCTGCTCAAAGGTATCACGCAGTTTCTGTACCTGCGACCAACTCCGTTTTATCCCACATCCCACCGCTCTGTTGCTGATATAACGGGCCACCGCAGGCTTGATCATGTCTGGATCATGGATACGGCGGATCAGCAGGGTGTCAAAAAGATCAAAGGAAACCGTCTCGTAAGATCCGCTGATCTTTTCGCCTTCCTGAATCAGCCGTTTGAGAGAATAGAACTGTTGCGCTTTCATGACATGCTTCCTTTGCTGACTGTTTTACAGTTGCGCAATCTTGGAAAAAACCGGTGGAAATATTTTTTTTGACTGCTTCTGTGGATAAAAAAGGGCATGCTTCATATGCACCCAAAAGTAGTTGACACTTTCCGCAAGAACT
>CBDTVG010000027.1:0-11977 GCA_965363745.1 uncultured Candidatus Electrothrix sp.
ACTTTATGAATGATTTTTTGGAAAAGTGTCAACCGGGATATGAAGCATGCCGAAATTACATCGCCATTCTTATTTAAAATGAATATTTTATTCTCGATGATATAGCCTCCAAAGGAATTTTTTGCACGGTATTTGCATCGCACCATATATCCACCGTCTGTCTTTGCAACCGGACTCCATTCGATTGCCTCGAATGAGTCTGGATCTTTAAGGTTTTTTTTTGAGATAATCCTTTACCTGATAGACGGAATCGTCCCAAGCACTATTGGTGACTCTCTCAGTAGCAGATTTATATGATTTGCTGGTTTTATTTGTTGATGAAAGAGATGAAAATCTTAAAAAGATAACCATTACGATAAAACCACCAATAATCAATACTAAGCAGCCAGAGCATCCTTGCAGAGATTTGCGATCACTCTTATTCTTGTTTTCTTGTTTTGGTTGCTCTTCCTTTAAAGGTTCTCCGCAATGAGGACAGTTTGTAGCATTTCTTGAAATTTCTTTTTTGCATACTGGACATTTGATAATATTGGCTTTTCTTTCCTCTTCTTCTTTCCTTCTTTTTTCTTCTTCCCTCTTGCGAGACATCATTGTTTTATATTTATTGAAAATGACTCCACAGTTTGGGCATTCATCAAGTTTTTGCTCCCCTAAAGGATGACTGCATTTAGGGCATGTTTTAGTTACCTTAGATGTTAAATTTTGGGAGGTTACTGATAGAGCTTTCAAAGGAATGGAGTGTCCGCATGCTTTGCATTTTGCATTCTTTGCTTCCGATGGGATCTTTTTTTACAAGTCGAAGCATTCTATAATCATGTTCACTATCTCGCCAACCAGTGACCTCTTCTGAATTGAACATAGCGCATATATGCGTCATGTCTCTTTATTGTAATTCCTTGCGGGGATAACAGCAATAAAAATTGATTGTCAACAAAGAGTTGCACGAAACCGGAAGGAGATCAGCTCCGTATCCCGACTCAACCGCAAAAAGAAAACCCCCGCCGTAATACTGCGACAGGGGCAAAATAAGCCCACCAAATAGACCGCTTAGGCGAGTTTCTTAAAAGGAATCGTATGTGTTCACCTGCTCTCCGCAGTACGGACAGGCTTTGAAACCCGCTTTATAGGCGACAGAAACACTATTAAACTGAAGAGAACAATCCACACAGTAATAGTCTTCACAGCCGGGTAAATGAAAAATCTTACTTTTTGCATCAGCGTGAATAAGCATGCCATCTTCATCCACACCAGCTGGCTCCTCTTGTTTTTCCGAAGAGATTCTCCTACTCACTACATGACGGAACAGACGGAGAACCTGTTGAAAAGGCTTGAAAAACACAATTCCCAACACTGATGACAATAAAAAGGTCAATCTTTCTGAAAGGATCGGGCGTTCCTGTTCAACCCTCCAGGAAATAATACCTGTAAGCACAGCGAACAGAAGATTGGGTGACCACATGCCGACAATCACCGGTAACGTCATATCTTCCGTCATTACTCTGAAAAGAGTGAATACGACGTAATATAGCACAAAAAAAGCAAGGCCGAAAGGAACTCCCACTGCTTTGCGGCCCGGCCCGGCCTGAAGACCCAAGGGCAGGCCGAGGAGGCTGAGAATCAAGCAACCGACCGGCAGTGCCAGACGATGGTGGTACTCGGTCAGATAAACAATCCCTGTCGGCGTATCAACGCCATGTTCGTGGGCTGCGGCCAATAACTGTTCCTGCGACATGCTGCCCCTGCTCAACGTGGTGACATCATCGCCGTCTATGCGGGTGGGAGGCTTCAACGGAATATGCAACAAGTAGCGCCTGAAACTGATAATTTGGCTGTCCTGCCCGGAGCTGTTATGCAATGTTCCGTTATTCAAAATAATTGTCACAGACATACTGTTGATGTCCGCTTTCATATAGCCATCCTTGGCCATGATAATAATCGGCTGCTTCCGGCCACGCATATCTGAGACGTACACCCCACGCCACAGCTCGTTTTCGTCAACGTTATCAACATAAAGAACGAGATCACCAAGGGCTTCCGTGAATTTTTTTTCCTTGATTCCGCTGTCTATTTTCTCTTTCGCCAATTGAAACATGAGCTGATGCATGGCGATTTCACCGGCGGGGATCAGGCGGACGGAAAAATATCCTGTCAAAGCGGCGATCACAGCGGAAACAAGAACAACTGGGGGCAACATCTGGCGCAGACTGATACCGCAAGCCTTGAGGGCCAGAATTTCCCGCTCATTGGTCAGACGGGTAAAACCGATGATAACCCCGGCCATACTGGCCATGGGGATAACATAGAGCAACATGTGGGGGAAAATATAAGAAAAGAGACGGACAAAATCAAAAAAATTGATACCGAGATCAAGAACAACCTCTAATAACGGAATCAGGCGAACAAGAAAAAAAACACCGTAAAGGATGAGAAAACTTCCAAAAAATGGCGCAAGCAATTCTGTCGCCAAATAGCTGTACAGGAGGAATGAAATGCCTTTGCGCCGCATAATTTTTTCAGTGAAACGTGATGATGAAGCTTTAAAGGGAGCTGTTATTGCTTCGCATCTTTTTACTTAATAATATTTTTAATATTAACATTAATCCAATGCTGATCCAACCATTCAACCGGAGTTACAAAAATACCGTGCACCAGCATGGAATAATGCAGATGATCACCGCCAGCCATTCCTGTGGTGCCGGAATTCCCTATCTGCTCACCCTTTTTCACCAATTTATTCATTGTAGTGGCGATGCGACTGAGATGAGAATATAGGCTGGTCAGCCCCTGACCGTGATCCAAGATAACTGTGTTTCCGTAAATACCAAGGTAATCAGCGAAAATAACCCTGCCTCTATTTGCGGCCTTAATAGCGACTCGCGCAGTTGAGGCGATATCTATACCCAGGTGGGTCTGATGATCAATCGGATCACCTTGGTAGTAATAGGTGCGCTGATCAGCGTAACCAGCTTTTCCGGCACCGGGCATACGAATAAAACGATCCCGCCAAAGTTGTTCACTCACAGTGTTTTTGCTGATCTCGGCGATCTTTTCAGCATTGCGGACACGAATCGTATTATTGACAAATAAATATTTTTCCACCGCCGTCCCTTGTAATTCAGGATAACTTTCCTGAAACTCAGGAATTTTCTTTTTCAAAAAGCCGTCTGACACGTTGATTCTATCTTTTTTATCTTTCATCTTTTTATAACGCATTGAAAAAACACCGATTCCCTCGTTTCCGGCCTGATCCACAGCGATAACTCGTATATTTTTCGGCTTTTTCTTATTCCAAGGCAGGGCAATATACGCTATAAATCTTTTCTCGCTCCCCTTTAAAGGATATCCTTGGAAAAAAGTGTCATCAATCATAACACCATGTCGTTCAGGTGGTTCTGATACGGAATAAACCACAATACCGCTACCTCCCGGAGTGATGTATGGATGTGAGTGCTCAACAAGCACCCTTGGAGGCTTGGTGTCAATCGTGATAGGAAAAAGAAGCGTTGTCGAATTTCCTTTCAATCCACCGTTCAAAGAAAAATCATGTACCGTGACAAAGAGTTCAGCAACCCCTTCTTTCACCTTGAAGTGTTGCGCATTCAAGGTCACTGTTTCCCGCACTTCAGCAGCCCCGGCCTGCGACAGCCATGCCTGACGGGAAAACTGCTTCCTAAAAAGGAGATATTTCTTTTCATCCTGTCGTAATACAATAGAAATATTTCGAATACCGCTTCGTTGATCAGTTGAGAGGAGTTGTACTTTTATCGGCCCTCCCAAAAAAAGAAGTTTTTTATCAAGAGCAATTTGGGGCTGTTCATTTTCAAAAAGAATAAATCCGGCCACCGCACCGCAGATGACAATAAGTACCAAAAATGTGACCAGTATATTGCGGCCCAATGATTTTATATTTGATGAACGGGAGGAAAGGCTTATTCTACGTTTGTTTTTTCGAAGCATAATAATAAATAAGATATTTGTATTAACAGTTTTTATGTCTTGTCAGTCCTTGTTTTTTCTTACCTTTTACGCATTTTTCCAGACTGGCGTTCCCGCATTCACAGATTTTTTTCATTCTCTCCAAATAACTTCATAACGTTGCACATGAAAATCACAAACAGAAAGCACCTTGACCTCTTTACCGGTTAGCTCCTCAAGATGTTGTATATGATGCGCCTCTTCTTGAAACAGCATGTCGGCGATGTGCGGATGCACCTTGATACTGACGTTTCCACCTCCGCCCTCTTTGTTGTTATTATATATTTTACGGAATATTTCGTAACATATCGTGCGCCTTGATTTGACAATTCCTTCTCCGCCACAGTAAAAACAAGGTTCACACATTATCTGCGACAAACTTTCACAAGAACGCTTACGGGTCATCTGCACCAGACCGAACTCTGACATTTTGAGAATATTCACCCGATTTTTATCCTTGCGCATGACTTCCTGAAAGGTATTGTACAGATCATCCCGATGCCGTTCCATTTCCATATCTATGAAGTCAATAATGATGATACCTCCAATATTACGAAGCCGCAACTGATAGCCGATCTCTCGCACCGCCTCCATATTGGTTTTGAAAATAGTTTCATTCAGATTATTTTTACCCACATACCGACCAGTATTCACATCCACCACGGTTAACGCTTCCGTCGTTTCAATAATAAGGTATCCACCTGAAGGCAAACAAACTTTTTTATCTATCGCCCTAGCAATAGCCACTTCAACTCCGTATGCCTCAAAGATAGGCGCCTTGCTGTCATAATAAACAATCCTGCTTTTCAGCTTAGGCGCAAAGGTCTGCACGAAATTGAGCAGGCGTTCATGGACCGCCTTAGAATCTATAACAAGTTCATTGACATTGTCCGTAAAGAGATCCCTTACTGACCTGAGTACCATATCAAGATCTTTATAGATCAAGCAGGGTGCAACGGAGCGCTCCGCAGTTGACTGTATATCGTCCCAAAGCAGAAGAAGAAATTCCATATCTGCTTCAATTTCCGAACTTGTGACATTCTCGGCAACGGTGCGAACAATAAAACCGGTTCCTTGCGGACGCAACATTTCAATTTTCTGTCGCAACTCCTCCCGGATCTGTTCATTCTCTATTTTACGAGAAATACCGATATGATCGGTCAGCGGCATGAACACGAGATTGCGACAAGGAAGGGTGAAATTACTGGTTAGCCTAGCACCCTTGGAACCGATGGGTTCCTTGGCTATCTGCACCAAAATATTCTGCCCTTCTTTTATCAAATTTTCTATTTTTGGGCTTGCTGAAGAATTTTTTTTTTGTTCGGATTTTGTGGAGTTTGGGCTACAATGCTGCCCACACTTCCGCTTGTTAGCGAAAATCAGCCGTTCTGTCTGTGACGTGGAAACGTGAATATCATCTACATAAAGAAACCCGGTACGATCAAGCCCCACATCGACAAACGCCGCCTGCATACCGGGCAGCACTCGGACAATTCTGCCGTAATAAATATTTCCCACCAGCCCTTGCTCCGCCGGTCGTTCCAAATGAAATTCAAGCAGATTGCCGCTCTCCACCAAGGCAATACGTTTTTCATACGGGGTGGCGTTTATTAAAATGTCTGTATACATATTTTATATGTTTTGAGGCAACAGGCGGAAATCCGTCTATAGAAGCTGTACAACCAAGGCGATGGAGCACTGAAAAATGCGCCATGTTTTTAGGGCGGTTTACATCAGACAGCCTGTCCAACCTGCCGCAGTTTGTTGGAAAATAAAATATAATTTTTTTATATGCTGAAAATAGTTTATGATACTCTACAATAAAGGACTTTCCTATGAAAAACTTCATAACCTTGTCGGCGAATATAAATATATACGATACGAATCAGGAACTTGGAAGAATATTTACCTGCTTCCAAAGATATCTTGATCCCCGAAGCTAAAATTTTTCACCTGAGTCCCTGATCCGCCGCCCAGCATAAATATTCAGAGATTGACCAAGAAAAAACGCCTGTCTATGACACGAAACGCAATCAACACTCTGCTGCAAGAAATTAAAAGCGGGAACCTCGCTCCCACATATCTGTTTGTCGGCAATCGCCACCTTTGTCGACAGGCCGCAGGGCAAGTCGCCGAGGCCCTCTGCACTGACGGCGGCATTGTGCATAACATTGACGGCGATTCGGAAGACAGCAACGCCACGCTTGCCAAACTGCGCAGTTTCAGCCTGCTGGGAGGGCGGCAGGTGTTCAGGGTTGATAACAGCAGATTATTTCACTCTAAAAATATAACAAAATCAATATGGAATCGAGCAGTAAAGGCTAAAAATGACAACCAGCCGGATCAGGCTGTCAAGTACCTGCGGGCCATGATGGAGGCTGGCGGTTTGGACAGCGATGATCCTGAAAATGATCTTGGTGGACTGAGCTCCACCCAATGGAAAAAATGTTTCGGTTTCGCCAAACCTGACGGCAAATTAGACTGGCCAGCAAAACTGATAGCGAGCCAAGCCGAGCAGGCTGATCAAGCCGTAGCCTCCAGTTTCTCCAGTTTTTCGGGTTCCCTGGCAAATGCGGGCGAGACCCTGCTGGCGGCCCTTGAAGCGGGAATCCCGAAGAACAACATTCTCATACTGATTGCGGAAGAGGTGGACAAACGCAAAAAGCTGTATAAATCCTTTAATAAGAGATACCCTGTCATCAACCTGAGGGTTGATACCGGTTCCACCGCTCAGGCCCAAAAAGCGCAACAGGCCGTGCTCCGTGAACAGGTCGGCATCACCTTGCGAAAAACAAGGAAAACCATGGCAGCGGGAGTCATGGAACAGCTCTTTGAACGGGTCGGTTTTCACCCGGTCGCGGCGGTCATGGAAACAGAAAAACTAGCCCTTTATGCGGGGGAGGCTCCGCAGATCACTCTGCGTGATCTCAATAACATGGTCGGTCGCACCCGCCAAGAAGCGGTCTTCGAGCTGACCCAGGCGATCAGCGACAGAAAAACGGAACAAGCCCTGCTCATAGCCTCCCGCTTACAGGATAACGGCGTTCACGCTCTGGCCGTGGTGGCGACGTTGCGTAATTTCACCCGTACACTGTTGCTTTTCCGCACTCTGCTGGAGCAGGAACAGTATAATATTCGACCTGGTATCTCCGCAAAATTCTTTCAGGAACAATGCCTGCCGACATTAAAAAAAAATGAGCGTTGGCAAAAAGAGCTGGCTGGACATCCATTTGCCCTCTACATGCGGTTCAAGACAGCCTCGGCTTTTTCCATCGCCTCGCTCCGTTCTTGGTTGCGCCTGATTCTCGCCACTGACATGCGTCTGAAGGGATCACCCTTGGCTCCCGATACCGTTATTCAGCATTTAATTCTTTCCATGATGGCGGGGTTGAGTAAAGGAAACTTGCAAAATCGGCGTTGAGCATTAAAATAAGAAAAGAGAGTGTCTTTTTATGACCGGACGGATCGCTCCCGCATCGTCAGCCTGATAAAAAAATAATAAACAATTAAACAATAGAGCAATTGCCACTATGGGAAAAACAAATTCAAAAAATAAGGAAGAGGTGCTGACCAAAGATAAAAAAGATCTGCGTGAACCTCCTCTGTACAAAGTGCTTCTCCATAATGACGATTACACAACCATGGAATTTGTGGTCATGGTACTTGAAACCATTTTCGGCAAGGACACTGCGGAGGCGACCGGAATCATGCTGAATGTTCATCATCAAAGTTTGGGGATCGCCGGAGTTTATCCCCGTCAAATTGGAGAAACCAAGGTGTCAGAAGTTCATCAGACAGCCCGAAAAAATCAATTTCCGCTGAAATGTTCTTTGGAAAAAATTCAATAGGTCTTGCACGGTCGGAACCTCACCTATAATATTAATTATTTAAAGATATCATGTTAAGTCGAGAATTGGAACTGGCCCTGATCAAAGCCATCAAAGAGGCCAAAGCGAAAAAGCACGAATATGTGACTGTCGAACATATGCTGTGGGGCCTGTTGCACGATAATCTTGCAACCCACATTATCCATAAATGCGGCGGTGATAATAACTCTATCAAAGAGCGGCTGGAGGAATTTCTCGCGGGCGGGGTGCCGATATTGCGCGGCGGCAAGGATGATCCTTCCCAGACCATCGCCTTCAATCGAGTGCTACAACGGGCTGTCAATCATGTCCAAAGTTGCGGCAAAAAAGAAGTGGATACCGGCGATGTTCTGGTGTCTATTTTCGCGGAACCGGATTCTCACGCCGTCTATTTTCTCGGTAGCGAAGGAGTAGGCAGAATGGAGGTTGTGGAATATATTTCGCATAATCTGCCTGACAATTTACAAAAAGTACCCGCTCCCAATCCGGGAACGCCTTCCTCTGGTAAAAAGAAAAAAAAAACGCAGGAAGACGCTCTGGAGCAATTCACGGTCAACTTCGCTACACTTGCCGCGAAAGGGAATATTGATCCCCTGATTGGTCGAGCCCGTGAACTTGAACGGATGATGCAGGTGCTCTGCCGCCGCCGCAAAAACAATCCTCTACTCGTCGGCGAACCGGGTGTCGGCAAAACAGCGATTGCGGAAGGACTGGCTCTGCGTATCCATGAGGACGGGGTGGCCAGAAAAACTGAGAAGCCTGACCCTGAAAAATTGGTGCCGGATCTGTTGCGGGACACAATCATCCATATGCTGGATATGGGTTCGCTGGTTGCGGGTACCAAGTATCGAGGGGATTTTGAAAAACGGCTCAAGGCCGTGGTGACGGCTATTGAACAGGAGAAGAACGCAATCCTTTTCATTGACGAGATGCACACCATAGTCGGTGCCGGAGCGACCAGCGGCGGTTCTATGGATGCTTCCAATCTTTTAAAACCGGCGCTTCAGGCCGGAACGATTCGTTGTATCGGATCAACAACCTACGAGGAGCATAAAAATCATATTGAAAAGGACCGGGCTCTGTCCCGCCGTTTTCAAAAAATTGACATTGAGGAACCATCTGTCGAGGACACCTGCGCCATCCTGAAAGGATTGCAGTCCCGTTACGAAGACCATCACAAGCTTCACTACTCAGAGGAGGCAATTGAGACGACGGCTGAACTGGCCGAACGGTACATCAACGACCGTTTTCTGCCGGACAAAGCCATTGATGTTATGGATGAGGTGGGTGCCTCTCTGCGGCTGGCCGGAAAAACCGGCGTGACCGTGACGGTCCAAGACGTTGAGGACATCGTTTCCAAAATGGCTAGGGTTCCGGTTGTGTCCGCAAGCAACAACGAAGTCGAAGAGTTGCGTAATTTGGACAGTGAACTCAAAGCGGTCATCTTCGGCCAGGATGAAGCCATCGCTGAAATGGTGCGGGCGGTTAAACGGTCCAAAGCTGGGCTCGGCAATCCCCTGTCTCCCACCGGCTGTTTCCTGTTCGCCGGGCCCACCGGAGTGGGCAAAACCGAAGTGGCGAGGCAGCTTGCTCAGGCCATGTCTATTCATTTTGAACGCTTTGACATGAGCGAATACATGGAGAAACACGCTGTGGCCCGTCTCATCGGCGCACCTCCCGGTTATATCGGTTTTGAACAGGGTGGCCTGCTGACCGACGCCATTCGCAAACATCCGCACACTGTCCTGCTCCTTGACGAGATCGAAAAAGCACACCCGGATGTTTTTTCGATTCTACTTCAGGTCATGGATCATTCCACCCTGACTGACAACAGCGGCAGACGGGCGGATTTCCGCAATGTCATCCTGATCATGACCACCAATGCGGGCGCCCGTGAAATGAGTGAGCGCACCATCGGATTCACCGGCAACTCAAAGGGAAAGGAACAGAAAGCCCTCAAAAATATGTTTTCACCGGAATTCAGGAACAGACTTGACAGCACCATCATTTTTCATGCTCTGGAAATGGCTGCGGTTGAAAAAATTGTCGAGAAAATGGTGCTGGAACTTCAGGCTCAGCTGGCGGATAAGAACGTGGAGATTTCTCTGACACCGACAGCCCGGCGGGGACTGGCCGAGGCCGGATATGATCCGGCTTACGGAGCCCGGCCTTTGCATCGCCTTATGATGAAAGAAATCAGCGACGTGCTGACCGAGGAAATTCTTTTCGGCAAACTCAGTAAAGGCGGGAAGGTTCGTATTGGTCGGCGGAATAATAAAATGACCTTTCGTTACCCCGCGTAATGTTATTCAAAGCATAACGATAAGAACAAGGTGGATGTCAGCCACCAAAATAACGTAAATAAATGTAGCACAACATTCCTGAAAGGAGAAAAAATGGTCAAGAATATAGTATATATTGTTATTTTAGCGGTAATAGGAATACCCTCATGGCAGATCGGCAGCATTATATTAGAAAAGAACAAAGCCACCTATATGATTGAGGAACAGGCCAATAAAATCAAAAAATATGACAACGAAGACATCGTCAAAAACAACCTAACAACCAACTTGGAACTCATGAATCTTCCTACTGAGTTCACCTTTGAGACACTCGAAAGAAGGAAAATAAAAATCGGTTATAAATACTATGGTGCCGCAACAATATTCGGCTACACCTACTATGAAACAACGAAAGATATTGAAGCTGTAACAGCAGATTGATCTTTCCTGCGATGCCTGCCTGTTTCCAATATAAAATATGAAGGTTGGGAACAGGCGGGCCTCATGTTTCAGCCTTTTTTTTATTTCCTCTCAAGCCCTTTCTCTCCGTACTGAGATAACAGCTTCTCCAACCCTCCGCTATGATCGCCCGCACTCTAAAAATATGTATTATCTGTTGCTGGTTGCTTCTTCTGCTCTTGTTTGTGCGGCGGGACTTTTTTGTCACCGCACTGCAAAGCGATGATCGAACCGCCTTGATCCAAGCCACCTATCAGCAGTATTACGGGATTCACCTGAACAACAACCGAATCGGCTATATTATGGAGGACTTCCGTCCCCATGGCGACAACGGCTTCCGTATTCAGCAACATGCCTTGCTCCGCCTCAAGGTGCTTGACAGCGTCCAGCCGATCAATATGGAGCTTACTGCGGATATGGACAGCGGTTTACACCTTAAAACCTTTGAATTCACCTTCTCCTCACCTTTCTACTCCACCAAGGCGGAAGGCCGGGTTGAAGGAAACACGGTTCATTTCACCTTGGATACCGGGCAGACAACGATCAAAGATGCAATCACCTTATCAGCCCCTCCCCTGCTGCCGCTCAATCAGCGGGGCTATCTGTTGACCAATATGCCGGAAAAAGGCGACAAACTGAAAGTTCCGTTTTTCGATCCATTTTCTCTCACATCCAGAGAATCCGTCATCACCTATAACGGCAGGGAAAAACAGCTTATCAACAACCGGGTTCACAATCTCCACCATTTTACTGAATCCTATTCAGGAATGCGAATTAATTTTTGGCTGGATGATCAGGGTAAAATCATCAAGGAAAAATCACCGGCAGGCTTCATTAGCCAAGCGGAACCAAAATTTAAAGCCATGGATATCAGAGACAGCGGAGATGAACTGCTGGCCGCAGTGGCTGTCCAATATTCTGGCACACTTCTGCCCGCAAACAGCCGTGTTGCGGCATACCGTCTACAACTGCCGAAAAAGGTCAAGCTGGAGTTGAACGGAGGGCGACAACACTTTGTCGATGGCAAGGTCACCTTGACACAGGAGACATTTCCGCCCGCGCTTGCGGACAATATTGCACAGGGGGGAAACAGTTGCGCAGGTTCTGAAGGTGCGTTACAGGCGAGCCGCTATGTGCAGTCTGAACATCCTGATATTGTTGAGCAGGCGAAGACAATTGTCGGGGAAGTTGGAAAGCCAGCTCAACAGGCCACCCTGCTTGCGGACTGGGTATATACAAACATAGATAAACGACCGGTTATCGGTCTGCCTGACGCTCTGACCACCTTAAAAAATTGGCGCGGAGACTGCAACGAACATGCAGCTCTGTTCGCGGCGCTTGCCAGAAGCCTGCATATTCCCACAACAATTGCCGCCGGGGTTACCTTGCACAATA
>CBDTVG010000028.1:0-11937 GCA_965363745.1 uncultured Candidatus Electrothrix sp.
TCGGTGAACTCCCCGGTTCCTATCCGCAGAAACGTCTCTGCATCAGCGGCGAAAGCGGCATCCAATTCGGCGAACATGTCTTCAATATTGATAAAGAAACTGATCCAAGGATTGTTCAAATAGGCCTGCAAAATGCAATAGACGCAGTCCATAGGGCATCCCATACCGATATTAAGCACCTGATACTCACAGCAGGTATATTCACGGGTGCCCGGGCAGGGCTTGAAAAATCGACCCCGATTGCGGCAGAGCAACAAGTTATGCTTGCCTTGAGTCAGGTTGTCGGGATAGATTCCACTGATGTCAGGATGTTCCCGATCACCGATGACGGTGACAGGGAGTTGGCTGCGTCGGATGATTTCCTCAGTATAATCATTCTTCCGACATTCTTCCGTGACATACAGATGGGTGATGTATTTTGCTGGATCGCCGTAGGTCATATATTTTCCAAGTTAGAATATTGCTCAGGAAGCGCAAGATACCGCTCTCCCTCCTCCTGTTTATTATGCTTTATACAGCCATTTCCGTAAACAGCACATTTCCTCTCCAATTCCGCCAAGACTGCTTGATACTGATTCGGAGTCAACGGACAGTTTTCCAGCAGGCGACAAAGCGAACGGATACGCCAAGTATCCATGCCCATTCGATGGATTGAGGATAACTGATCGTCCCTGCCGCCGTCCTTTACGGTCAGTGGCACATCAACCAATAAGAACTGCTCCTTTCGGCTCACTCGCAACCAGAGGTCATAATCCTCGCAACAGAGCATATCCTCTGCAAACAGGCCGTATTGCCTGAATAGCTCCCTGCGAACCATCACCGTGGACATGCCCACCACGCACATGGATAGGGCACGTTCAAAAAAATCACCATGAGGTGGGGCATGTTTCTTCTTTTGGTTCAGCCTTTTGCCATGCCGATACCAGAGTTCCTTGGTATGGGAAATCAGGTACTGCGGCTCCCGCTCCATGGCCGTTAGCTGCAATTCCAGTTTACGTGGCTCCCACTGGTCATCAGAATCTAAAAAACAAAGGAGATCGTGGCGGGCTTCGGCAATGCCTCGATTTCTCGCTGCTGAAGCTCCTTGGTTCTCCTGATACAGCAAGCGAATCTTCACCCCGCTCTGTTCAGCGAACCGCCGGACAATTTCAGGGGTCGCATCGGTCGAACCATCATCAATCACCACTATTTCAGCGCAGGGAAGGGTCTGAGCAAGCACCGAATTGATCGCCTTTTCAATAAATCCAGCCCTGTTAAAAGTTGGAATAATAACTGAAATCATTGTCCTTCCATATCGTTGTCGTTCAAGGGGGAGACCACTGAAAATTTATCCTTGCTGATTTTAAGCCGGTCTGCGGGGAATACCGTGGGGAATGGAGTTGCCCGATTAGCTTAAACAGAGTAGACAAAAAAAATTATTTAAAAAATTTCCCAAAAAATAACATCACATAACGGCCATTATGCAAAATTCAGTTCCCTGCCAAGGCGGATAACGAAACAACACATCCGTCCCGCATAATCCGCCCTTTGCTTGATTTAAATTCGGATTCTATCTAATTCCGAAGTGACGTTCACCCCTCCAGCGCATTCTCCCGCACATACTTCCGAATAAGTGCAATATCAGCATCCACAATCTCACAGCGACTTTCCTTGCCAGCCAGTCCAGCCAAGGCCGGGGGTAACTCTACTTCATTACCAGTAGCCTTCTGCACAGTCTCACCGAACTTAGCCGGGTGAGCCGTGGCAAGGCAGATCATAGGCCGATCTTCCTTTAATTCCTGCGCCGCCCGGACACCCACTGCCGTATGCGGATCAAGCAGATAATCATGTTCCTGCTGAAAACGGCGAATAGTGGCGATGGTCTCCTCTTCGGACACAGAATGGGAGGCAAAATCACGGCCCGCCCGCTCCTTGAAGGAGGACAAATCAAGACGACCGGTAGCGACGAAGGTCTCCATATCCGCTTTGACTTTGCCGCCGTCCTGGTCATGCAGATAGTAAAGATACCGTTCAAAATTGGAGGCTATCTGGATATCCATGGACGGACTGGAAGTATGGGTCACCGCACCGGCGACCGAATACTCACCTTGATTGACAAAGCGGGTCAGAATATCGTTGGCGTTGGTTGCCAAAATTAGACGATTAATGCACCCCTCTGGCAGCAATCGCTTGGCCACGTAACCGGCAAAAATATCGCCAAAATTACCCGTGGGAATCGAGAAATCCACCGAGTCAAAGCCCCGTTTACGCAATTTCAAAAAGGCGTAGACGTAATAGACCACCTGAGCCAGCACCCTAGCCCAGTTGATGGAGTTGATCGCACCCAACTGATATGTATCCTTGAACTCCAAGTCACTGAACAGTTTTTTGACAATGGACTGGGCATCATCAAAGGTGCCGTTCACCGCAAGATTAAAGACGTTCGCATCTGTGACCGTGGTCATCTGCAAGGCCTGGATTGGACTGGTGCGGCCATGGGGATGCAGGATGAAAATATTGATGCCCTTCCTGCCCCGAACTCCGTAAATAGCTGCGCTACCGGTATCACCGGAAGTAGCACCGATAATATTCATAAAGCCGCCGCTTTTTTTTAGCTCATACTCAAATAAGTTGCCAAGCAACTGAAGGGCCACGTCTTTGAAGGCCAGGGTCGGGCCGTGGAAAAGCTCCAGAATATAGAGATCTCCGGCCTTGCGCACCGGGGTCACTTGGGGATGGCGAAAGGTGCTGTAGGCCTGTTCAATCAGATCGTCCAAATCAAGACGGGGCATGCCGCCGGTGAACAGACTGAGCACCTCAAGGGCAAGACTCTGGTAATGCAGGTTCTGCCAGGCATCCAATTTTTCAACCGAAACCGAGGGCAGGGTCTCCGGCAACAGCAGACCACCGTCCCGCGCAAGACCCATCATAACTGCCTGATCAAATTCAATGGGCTCAATCCCGCCCCTGGTGCTGATATATTTCATTAGTTCACATTGATTATTATTTTTTCAGCCTCGACTTCAACATTGTAAAACAAGGCGTTTGATATCGCAAAAAAGGAATCGTTCACGCCGGGAATTCTACTTTGTATCCAATCTATGTCAAACATTATTTATCACTTTCCCCACTGTCCTTCATTCTCAATATACGGGAAGCGGGGGACGGTGGGAAAAAGGTCGCCGACAGCCTGCCGCTATGCTATGATCGCTCTATCAATCAATTATTTTAACAGATCAAGGAGATGTTTATGTTTTGCCTATTGCCTGTCTTATTTTTTTTGCTCATCCCCCTGCCCTGCTTCGGTGCTGAAGAAAATATACACCTGACTGCACAAGATCCCTTTGTCGCTGTTTTGTACCTGAGTTTATTCCTCTTCATTGGCTATGCCTTCAAGGCTATTTTTTTGCGAGGGCTGATGGTACCCAGTTCTCTTTTAGCAGGACTGATCGCCCTGTCCTTCGGCCCAGAGCTCTTAGGCCCCGCCCTTAGCAACCTATTCGGTGCCTCCGGTTCCGGTTTTTTAAGCCCGGAAACCCTGCTGTTCTGGAAAAAGTCACCGACCTTTCTCATCACTATTGTTTTTGCCGGTCTTTTCCTCGGCAACAAAATTCCTTCCTTGAAGCAGGTTTTAAAGCAGGGCGCACCCAATTTGTTCTTCGGCTATTCACTGGCATTCGGCCAATATGTAGTCGGCTTGATTTTGGTAATTTTTCTGCTTAAACCAATGTTCGGCATTAGTGATCTTGCGGGAGCCTTGATAGCTCTCGGTTTTCAAGGAGGACATGGAACAGCGGCAGGCATGGGGGACACTTTCTCTAAACTTGGATTTCCCTCAGGAATGGATTTGGGACTGGCACTGGCCACCATCGGTCTGGCCTCATCAATTATTATAGGCACCTTAATCCTCAATATTTCCGGTCTGGCGAAAAATGCAGAACGGGTTGACATTAAAGATGAAGAATCAGTCAGCTCAAAGGACGAACCTTTGCATGAAGGCGGCGAAGATAGACCGGATATAGCGAACTCTTTACCGTTTCACATCGGTGTTTTTGGTTTTGTCATCAGCATCGGCTGGCTCATGCAACGACTATTTATTACGATTGATCAATTTTTTTCCGGCGGCGAAGCGACCATTATGGGCTATGTGCCGCTGTTCCCCATCGCCATGATCGCCGGTTTAATCTTTCAGTTTCTTGTCGAACGATTTGGCTTTCGACGATATGTGAACCACTTTCAAGTTCAGGTTGTCTCAAACATTGCCCTCGACTTTCTGATTGTTGCCGCCCTTGGCAGCCTCAGTATCGGTGCGCTGACGGCGAATCTTTCCATTGTGCTTATCTTGGCCGGAGCCGGAATCGCCTGGAATCTGCTTGCTTATTATCTTCTTGCGAGACGGCTGTTCGGAAAGCGCTGGAAAGTACGTGGTTTGGGAGAATTAGGGCAGTCTATGGGAACAACGGCCATCGGTCTGATGCTCCTGAAGCAGTCTGAAAAGGTTGACCCGACCGCTATGAAGGCGTTCAGCTATAAACAGCCTCTTTATGAACCTTTGGTCGGCGGCGGACTGGTCACGGCACTTGCGCTGCCGATGATCGCGAGTATAGGGGCGGAAGGATTTCTTGCTGTTACAGGAAGTATTCTGGTTGTTGTCGTGATTGCTAGTTTGGTGGTTGTGAAACCGAGCAAATAAAATAGCCCGTCCAGCTCCGCAACCATGATAAAAGGCGGAGTATCAGTATTGCAGCATCCTGATACTCTGATACTCTGAACCCGGTATGTGTCGCATCCACCGGGTTCAGCGGTTCAGAGTAATTTTGCCCGCCACTTTAAAAGGAAAAACATCTTTGCCAGCCTTGCCGAGATGAAGTTTTCCGTTCAGCTCGTAGTTCAGCGGATCACTGGGTTTTCCGCCGTACTGTTGCACATCCTTTTGCAAGATCTCAATAACAGAACCTACAATGGCGAATTTAGACGTATACACCACCATTGGCACCATAATGGTCCCGAACTGGGGCAGGCCTTGACGTTTATCGCTCATACCGGAAGCAAAAGTCGCACCGTTTATTTTCAGATCACACTTTAGGCTACGGATCTCCACAGGGGTGTTATCGGCATTGCTTATCCTTAATTTCAGGAGAAAAATTGTTTCCAACGCCTTAACTTCCCGGAGTTCAATATCAGCGAGAGCGACAGTCAGATTTTTTTGATTCTCCCACGGTAAATGTGACGTGCCTGTACAGCCGGTAAGCAAAGGCATTAAGCAAAGCAGAAAAAACAAAATCAGAGAAAAGCGTCGTAATCCGGGCGGAACAGACTTAATCGGTCTCATAGGGATAGGGATGAGTAAATGGTTAATGAATTATTCTATCAAAAACAATTTATTAAGGGGTAAATAAAGTGTAGTTGTAAGAATAAAATAATTTTATATAATTGTCAATCCTTTGTCCTGATGTAGAACTGACGTGAAAATATCGTTTTTCCGCTTTATCATCGGCAAGCTTAATAAATCAGCTATCGGTTTTATTTATAATAGGTCTCAATTCTGCCGAATGAACTTCATATCGTTCTCCTGAGATTCCGAAATCAAGTCTCAAGCGTTCTCTGATTCGATTTATAGGAAGAAAGAAATACAGTTCGTTTTCTCCGGGAAAAAGTGTCTGAATAATACTATGACGCTGTGAGTACCGTAACTTTTTATCAGTCATATAAAAAATCTGAACACTGGATTTTTTAGAACTTGTTATAAATAATTTTAAGACAGCGGATTGATAATCAACCTTAGCCTGATAAGGCAAAACTATATATGGGTCATCTCCTATTGCCTGGACGGCTATTCCATTATGGATTGGCACCACGTCCACGGCGTGGCGTGCGATAACCTTTGCTAGATCCAGTTCGCCTTCCCCCTTTTTAATGTGGTTTTTGGCTTGGTTAAATTCATATTTCAAATTGCGATACCATATGCGGGTATCATCAATTTGCAACCACCGCAAGCCTTTCAAGGGGACAGGCCTATCTTCCGCTTGATACAACATGCATGGCCATTCATCTATTTTCGGGGATAGAACATGACGAGTCTCGGTTCCTTGAGCCATTAACCTCCATGTAAGCGGGTAGTCCCAAGGCACCACGTCCACGGCGTGGCGTGCGATAACCTTTGCTAGATCCAGTTCGCCTTCCCCCTTTTTAATGTGGTTTTTGGCTTGGTTAAATTCATATTTCAAATTGCGATACCATATGCGGGTATCATCAATTTGCAACCACCGCAAGCCTTTCAAGGGGACAGGCCTATCTTCCGCTTGATACAACATGCATGGCCATTCATCTATTTTCGGGGATAGAACATGACGAGTCTCGGTTCCTTGAGCCATTAACCTCCATGTAAGCGGGTAGTCCCAAGTATCACCTAAAAACAACAGACCGACTTGACGGCATTGCAACTGGACAGCCTTTTTTATCACCAAATCGTGTTCCGGCTTCAGGTTACGGATAATGTAATAACCCGACTCCCTGGACGGAAAATTTCCCCAAAAATTGGCTAACAGTAACGGCCTATATTTATTGTGCGCAAGTGCTGTAAAACTGAACATTGTTGAAAAAAGGGCGGCAATGGATAAAACAAATCGAAATAATTGCAGCCATTTTTTTTTATGTTTTACTAAGCGAGATAATAAAATACATGAACAGGGAAGCAGGAGAAATATAGGCAACTGAAGCCTGCTGATCCAAGGTTGATTTTTTACTATAAAACCGAATAATATCCAACTGATCAGGGGAGAAACAGCACAACAGAAAAGAGCCGCCCGTTGCTTCAACCTGAACAATACAAGCGGAAATACCAACAGAGTCAACAGTGTAAGGCAAATAATAATTATAAGTTGAACAGGGTTGCCAATAAAATCTTGATTTGGATTAAAAACGTTGCTGCTTGAACCTAAACTTTTTTTATATCCAACCGTTCGTAATAATTTTTCAGCCAAGCCTGGCCAAGGTGTATTTTGTCCTGTTATTCTGACGGGGTTGGCCAAACGATCCGCATTCCAATTTGACAGCAGAGGATAAACTTCTGGCCGTGCGACAGAATACTGTGCTTTTCTCCAAATGTCAGGCCCCGCTATAACTGCAATAACTGTCGCAAGAAGAAGGATCCCAGCAACGGTTTTCTTTCGTTGTCGGGGTGTGACCAAAGTAATTCCCTGTACGAGGACTCCAAAAACGATGAAAGGGGCCGCAACAATGAGGCTGGTTGGTTTCACCAGAAATCCTGATGCGATACAGATTCCGAGGAGAGAATAGTCCTTTAAACGTATATTTTGTGCATCACCGCTGAGTAAACGACTACTTACAATGATTATCGCAAAGGTTATAACAGAAGCAACTAAATCATTCTGTGTAGTTACAGCCTGAAACAGGAGCATTGGAGTCGTCAGCGTCAATACTATAATCGGCGAGGTCAATTTTTTAGCAATCTTATAAATTTTAAGAAGGTAAAAAAGTGACGGAATAAGGATAAAAAAAGAAAAAAGCTGGACAAGATTGGCAAGAAAGTCTGTCCCAGTTAACAGCTGAAGAAAAAGGATCAAATACTCGGCACCAGGGCCCATTTCATTCTGTCTGTTGATATTTGTCGGGAAATAATCAACGCTTTGCCATTGTATCCAATGAGCGACCCGCCCCATATGATATGTCATACTGTCCCACGTATTCGGCGGGTACAAAAATGCCTGATACAACAGCAAAATGCATATGGGAAGCAAAATTATAACAACAGTTTTGGAAAATAAAAAACGAATAACGTTAAACAGTCGATGAGCTACGCTGATAAAAAAGTGTTTATCTGTGCGTATCACCCAGGCTGTCCAAAGCAAAAGGACGAAAATATGTGCGCCCAGAATATATTCTTTTGTTACTAGACTGAACACGCTTAATATATTAAAAAAAATAGTTTCAAGCGCAATAAAACAAGCTAAGGCCGGAGCAACCGCTCCAAGCAATGGAACCGGTCTTAATTTTAAGACGAATGTCATGCTTGCAAAAAATACAATAAAGAAAAAAAGTAGCGAGCAGGCTGTTGTTAAAATCATTTCAGGAGTGATTGCAAAAATAATAGGCTGTTGTGGTAAATTTTATCAATTTCAGTTGGATACTTTAGGATACAAAATTTCAAACACCGTTTCGATCCCTTCCAGTAGTCCCATAGTCGGTCGTGAAACCAGCTTTTCATCAACCAAAAAAATCTGCTTCTCCCGCACGGCTCTGATGACCTGAAATCCGGGTTCATTAATAATTATTTTTTTACTGACCTGATTCATCCGTCCCTGCTGGGCCAGGAAAACATCTATCTGATTGGCCTTGGCCAGAATACGCTCCTTACCGTAAGCGGCAATATTGCTCTTACGTACCTGTACCGCATCTTCAGCCACATTGAGACCACCTGCGGACTTCAATACAAACATCGCCATGGAATCAGGTGAAAAAGTCTTCATCCGCTTGTGGATGGATTCAAAATAGACCTGTTTCCTTTTCTCAGCCGGAATATAATTCACTTGGAGGCTGATTTCAGCAAGACCAGCACCGAAGCGGCCGATCATCTGCCGAGCCTCCGCTTCATGACCGCTCAATATGCCTAAACTTTCCCAGTAACGGAACATTTCAGCCACAGATGTCGGTTGCAGGGAAACCACAGCGACTCCGTTCCGCTCAAGCTGTTCCACCATTTTCGGATAGGAACGGCTCAGCATGGGGCGGATCAAGACAAGATCGGGTTGCAAGGCCAGCAGTCTTTCCGCATCATCCCGAAAACTGAGTTGCGGTAAATTCGGCAGTTGCTTGTCACTGCGCCCTATGGCCACAATCTGAGAACCTGCGCCCATGTCGATTAAGTTCCGGGTATGCGCTCCATAGAGCGAGATGATGCGGCTAAAAGTTTTGTCGGCCTGAAAAACCTTGCCGTCATTATCAATGATTGGCTTGCTGACCGCCGAACCGACCAGCATCAGAGAGAACAGTAGAACTAAAAAGATTTGTTGACGCATTTTTTCACCTTAATTAATTAAAAACCCCTAAAAAATTATGGAGTTAGAAGTTTATAGCTTACCTGCTTACAACCGGAAAAGGCATCCTCACCGACCAGCGCCTCCACCCCGTACACCTGCCGAATAACATCAGGTCGCAACACTTCCCTGGTTTTCCCCTGACAGATGAGTCGTCCATTTTTTAAAAAGACCAGTTCATCACAAAAATAAGCGGCCAAATTTAGATCATGAATGGCGGCGACCACGGTCAAACCAAGCTCCCGCACCCGACGACGAATCAAGCCGAGGATGGACAGAGAGTGATAAATATCCAAGTTGGAGGTGGCCTCGTCAAGCAGCAACACCTCTGGATTTTGTACCAAGGCCCGCGCAACAGCGACCCGTTGCTTTTCTCCGCCGGATAAGCGAGTCACTGATCGTTCAGCCAAGGAGGCGACTCCCATCTCCTCTATCACCGCATCCACAAGTTTATAATCCTGTTCCGTCAGGGCGGCGAACCTGCCAAGATGCGGATGACGGCCCATCTCCACTACGTCACGCACTGAAAAACCAAAACGAACAATAAAGTCTTGGGGCACCAAGGCCACCCTGCGGGCCAACCGCCGGGACGGCCAATCCCTGAGCAGAGTCTCACGATAATGAATTATTCCTTTATCCGGTATAGACAGGCCGCAGAGCAAATCAAGCAGAGTGGTTTTACCGCTGCCGTTGGGGCCGAGAATACCATAACATTTTCCCGAAGAAAAGGTAAGATCCACATCTTTCAACACAGGTTGCTCCCTATAGGAAAAGTCAACCCGGTCAAGCTGCCAAAGAATCTCAGATTCCGCCCTGTCCATTATCCTGTTGTCGTTTTTTGAAGATATAAGCGAAGAACGGGCCGCCGATCAGGGCGGTCAGCACGCCGATGGGAACTTCAGCAGGGAGCACAGCCCTGGTGACGGTATCAGCCAGAAGCAGGAGTAGGCCCCCGCCCAGAATGGAGAGAATGATCAACTGGCGATTATCCGGACCAACAAGATGACGGAGCAAATGGGGGACAATCAGACCGACAAAACCGATAATTCCGGAGACCGAAACGCAGAGTGCTGTCATAAGGGAACAGGTGACAAGAAGAATCCAACGCAAACGCACCGTATTCACTCCGAGGGTGGCCGCGGCCCGTTCTCCGGTAGCCATGATGTTGAGATCACGGCTATAGAAGAGGCAAACTGACATGCCGATCAAGGCGACAGGCAAAAGAAGAAAAACATTCTGAAGGGAAATCCCGGAAAGCGAACCCATGAGCCAGAAGATAATAATTCCGACCTGCTCGTCAGCAATAAACTTGAGAAAACCGATGGCTGCGGAAAGGATAGCCGCCACAATCACTCCAGACAAAATCAGGCTGGTTGAGGAAAGCCGTCGGTCTTCAGAGGCAAGAGCCAATACCGTGAATAGGGTACCTATGCTGCCCAGAAAGGCGAAAATCGGTACAGAAAACGTTGATGGCAGAGCCAAGCCGACAACCTGGAGAACAATGACCAGGGAGGCACCAAAGGCCGCTCCTGAGGAAATACCCAGGGTGTAGGGATCCGCCAACGGATTAAGGAGAATAGCCTGAAAAACCGTACCGCAGAGGGCCAACATTCCTCCGACCAGCACAGCCGCCAGGATTCTCGGTAGCCTCACATCCATGACCACTGCCGTCACAACCGGATCAAATCCGGCATCCTTGCCGCTGAAAGAAAGGGCATGCCCGATAAGCTGCAAAACCGTTGTAGCCGGGATCTGCATAAAGCCCATAGTGGCTGAAACAACCACAGCAACGAGCAGGAGAAGGAACATGCCTCCTCCTGCTACCCAAGAGAATTTTGACCGCGCAGCCATATTTTATTTATATGCCCCTATTTCAGAATAATGTTTTTTAGACATTGAGCTCTATAGGCACATCGACCTTGATTTGCGCGGCTACAGGCGTGTAGATATCTATTTTCGTTTTTTGTTCTGGTGTGTTGATGGATAAGATAAGAGTATACCGTGTTTTTTTATCCCACTTTCCAAGATGAGGTCGTTCACGCCACCATCCAATTGTGGGATAGACGGCAATCAGATTAGATGTTGCCAAATCAGAGGCATATCCCTTCCAAATATCTGAATGAATCGATCATTTATTGCGCACTTGCTCCCCCAGTACCCAATACTTTGATGGACTATTTGTTCCCGGATGTCCATTCTCTTCGTTGCGAGCATCTTTATTTTTACGCCTCAATAATTCTTTTTTGCTTTCATGCGGGTGATTCAACTCAAAACGCAAACCATGTGATGGATAACGATACCGGTCCTGCCAGCCAATTTCCCCCGGACCTGGTTCTACGAAATAAGACAAAGTAATTCTCATCTGAACTTCGGTTGTATCGGGAAGTGACTGAAGAACCTTTTTTGGCCACGGCAGCTCATATAGATGCATGTCTTTTGTCCGATAGCCACTTCCTTTTTCTTTTTTGGCAAAAGGTTGCAGTTCTGACTGAGCAATCAGGGTAAGACTGTTTCGTGCAGAAAAAAGAGCTTTTTCCAAATTCGGCACCCCGTAGCCGCACACTCTGAGGAGGGGTTTATGCGAGGTTTTGTTCTCTTTTTCCAGAAATTGCTGTTTCAGTGTATCCGTCCATTCGGCAGAATGAACCATGATACCCCGAATTGTCTCCGGCCAGTAATCCGGATATTCAGCCTGAATTTGTGCCGCAAACCATGCTGCTTGCGCTGTTGCGGCACTGGTCATATTGAAAGGGGAGCATTTCATAAAAGTCGGTTAAATAACACTTGCCGCATTGAGTGAAAAAAACATGCTCTCTCAGCATGTTCCATCGACCTTATTTATACTGTGATCGTAAATATAACATCGCCTCCGCTGTTTCCTTCAACCAAAAAAGAGAAGCAC
>CBDTVG010000029.1:0-11864 GCA_965363745.1 uncultured Candidatus Electrothrix sp.
ATGACTCTGTTGATTAAGTCCTTTTTGAAACTTAACTATACTTCATGTGGTATAATTGAGTGCTCACGAGCCCATTATATTGTGGTTGAAAATCTAAAATCGGACTTAATCAACAGGCTCATAAATAAACTTTCCAATCTGAACCAAGAAAGGACGCTCCATTGAAAAAAATAAAAGCCGCTGACATACGAAATATACGAAATATTGAAGGATTCACCCTGATAGAACTCATGGTGGTCATAGTGATCCTCGGTATTCTGGCGAGCATGATCGTGCCCCGAATTATGGACCGCCCTGAAGAGGCCCGCCGAACGAAGACGGAGGTGGATATCGGAATCATCAGCCAAGCTCTTCAAATGTACAAATTAGACAACGGCAAATATCCCACCACAGATCAGGGTTTACTTTCCTTGGTTGAACCGCCTTCTGTAGGTAGTCTGGCGAAAAATTGGAAAAAAGGAGGGTATTTAGATAAAAGTACAACGCCTAAAGATCCATGGGAGAATGAGTATATATATATAAGTCCGGCTCTGCACGGTAAGGATTTTGATATTACGTCCTATGGCCCGGACAATGAACCCGGCGGCGAAGACATGGATGCGGATATCAACAGCTGGGAGCTGTGATTTTTCAGCGCCTCTACAATGTCTCAGGCGGATCATCGGTACCAACTGTCTTTGACCCCTCGGAATCGGAGTGTAGAAAGTGTAGACAAGGATTCACCCTCATTGAGCTGATCGTGGTGATGGTGCTGATTTCCCTGACCGCATCTTTTGCGGTGCCGAAAATTCGAGCCGGTCTGGATGCGAATGAACTCAAGACAGCGGTTCGTCGATTTATCGGCTTGGTTGCTGAAACCGGACAGGAGGCCCGGTCAAAAAGAGTGGCCCTTGAGCTTCGTTTTGATGCCGATGAACACTTGTTCACCACTGTACCGGTTGCGCCTGACACATCTGTTGAAGAAAAAAATATATATGCCAAGGCGCAGATTGGTGAATCTGTAGAGGTGGTGGATATAGCCTCCGCTCATGGAGATAAGATCACTTATTCAGCAGGTGATCTGACAATCCGTTTCAGCTCTCGTGGATATGTGGATAAAACCATTGTTCATTTCCGGGGTGACAACGGAGATGAACTCAGCGTGACGCTCTCCCCTTTTCTCGGAGTGACCAGAGTGCTTGCAGGTTATGTTTCCCTTGACGATGACCGCTTTACTGTGACCAGATAAGTTTGTTTTTATGTTTTGATATTGTTTGATATTGGGTACAGCGGAAACCGACAAAATATGAAAAAGTGCGAACACAAAAAAACAAACCTTCGGCTGCCAGAAACCAAAGAAGCCGGGTTCACCCTGCTTGAAGTGATGGTCGCTGTAGCAATCATAGGCATGTCCTTTGTCTCCCTGCTGGCCTCCCAGTCTCAGAGTGTCTCCATCGCCTCCATTTCCCGTTTTGAAACAGTTGCCTCCATGCTGGCCGGACAAAAGCTGGCTAAAATACAGGTTGAGGATTTTGAACAGGTGAGCAGCGAATCGGGTGAATTTGAAGATGATTTTTCCAACTACCGCTGGCAGACCGAAGTCAATGAGCTTACGGAGGACGAGACCGGCATAGTCGGTTCGGAAGGGTTGCTGAAACGTGTCGAACTGACTGTAAGCAGGGGCGATGAGGATGAAAACTTCACCATAACCGGTATTGTCATGACAAAAATAGAGCCTGCCGAGGACGACAAAAAATAATGAACGGGCAACGACAGGCAAGCGGCTTTACCCTGCTGGAGATCATGCTCTCCATCCTGATTCTCGGTATGGTGGTCTCTATGGTATCCCTTTCTCTGTCCGGTTCTATCAATGTTATGGATGCCACTATGGAACAGGGAGATCTCTATTATCGGGCTCAAATGACGATGGAACGTCTCAGCGAGGATCTGACCTCCGCTCTGCTCACGGAGAACACTGAATTTATCGGTGGCCAAGATGATACCGGAGATCAGGCGAACCTGCTTTCCTTCGCATCCATGGCCCATATTGTTTTTGATTCGGAAAACGGTCAAAACGGCGTGGGGATAATCCATTACGCTGTGCAACCGGATAAGGAAAACGATCAGCATTTACTGCTTCTGCGCAGTGATGATCTCTATCGACCTCAAGAAGATAAAGGCGGCAAAACAGAGGAGACAGAAGCCTTTCTCCTTTGTGATCACTTACGCTCCGTTACGTTTTCCTTTGTGGACTATAACGGTGAAGAGCGGGAAAGCTGGAACACCACCCTCAAAGAAGGAGATGAGGAAACGGAGCGCAGACTGCCGGTCGCGGTTTCCTGCCGCTTGGAATTTTGGTTGGATGTGGAGGAGGAACGTACGGTTATTTTTCAGACAACCGTCATTTTGCCTGTGGGATTGATTCAGGCTGAACCGGAGGAGGATGCTGATGCGACATGATCATTCCGGCATGGCTCTGGTGCTGACTCTGCTGGCGGTCAGCTTTCTTGTCGCCGTGACTGTACAGCTCAACGCTTCCGTGAGCTGGCAGATGCGGGCTGCCGTCAATCAAAGTTCCATTATTCAGCTTGATGCCATGCTCCTGTCCGGTCTTCATCTCGCACGAGCCGCCCTGCTGGCTGATCAACAGGAAAACGAATACGATTCTGAATTCGACAGCTGGGGAACCTTGGACAGCAAGTCGATCAGTGTGCTTTTTCCCGGTGACCTCAGTGTCACGGTCACAGATCTGTCTGGGCTTTTACAGATCAACGCCTTGGTGCTGACGGAAAAAGCAAAAAAACAGTGGAAACAAGGATGGAAGAAAAAGAATAAGGGGAGTAAACAGAAAAAAGATCCTGAAAAGATGCAAAGGGAACTGTGGAAACGTTTTTTGCTCTTGGAAAATATAGGTGTCGAAGAAAACGATGAAGACAAGCTTGCAACTATGCTTGACAGCCTCTCGGATTGGTTGGACAAAGATGACGAAGAGCGGGAGAATGGTGCTGAAAAAGGCTATTATAGCGGTTTGGAGCTGGCATATGTTCCGACAAACGGCCCTATTCAGGGGATAGAAGAACTGGCGTTGGTTAAAGGCTGGGATCAAAAAATTCTCTCTGGAAATCAGAACAGCGGTGAGCAGAAAAAAAACGGAAATGAGCAGCCTGATATGCAAGCTGGCATCATTGCTTATTTGACCAACGGCGATCAAGAGGGTAAGGTCAATATCAACACTGCGCCAGCTCGAATTCTGCGGGCGCTCCATGAAGATATGACCGAGGAGCTTGCTACGGATCTTGTTGAATTCAGGCGGGAAGAAGAAAATAAGGAGCTGTTGGCCAAGCCGACGTGGTATCGTCAAGTCACAGGATTCCCCGGTGATATCACCTTTAATCAGGATTTGATCACAACCGGGAGCGAATATTTCAAGATAACCGTGACCGGCGAGATCAGAGGTATCCGACGTACCGGCGAGGGGATTATTCACCGCAAAAAAAATCAGGAGCAGGTTCTGCTTCGCTGGAAAGTGGAATGAAAAATACTTGTTACGGAGAAAACAACGCACGGTGATGGCACAGCTTTCTCTGGGAATAGACATAAGCGACGATCTGGTGAGCGGGGTTGCTGTTGCCGGTAACGGCAGGGATGTGCGGGTGGTCTCCTGCGCATCCGTTTTGATCAATAATCAGAATGAAACCGGTCTTGCCGAAGCTCTTCCGCTCCTGCTTGAGCAGTTGCAACAGAACAAAAAAGAGCATTGTGATGTCGGCCTTTCCCTGTCCCGTCTGAGTCTGCGCAATCTCTCTCTGCCGTTTACAGATAAAAAAAAAATCAAGCAGGTTCTGCCCTTTGAGTTAGAGGAACAGCTTCTCTTCCCGATTGAACAACAGATCATCACGACGGCCCCTGCATCGCTCGCAAATAGCGATGATTCAGCGACAAAGTTATTGACGGTCGCCATTGAAAAAAGCGTTCTGGCACAACATATAGCTCTTTTCAATGAGCGGGGAATAGAGCCTGATAGGTTCTGTCCCGCCGATTTCGTGCTGACTGACCGTCTGCGTAAGGCGGGGGAAAAAAAGGATAATTTTTTCGTATTATACTGTGATATAAGCTCGATAACAACAGTTGTCGTGCATGAGGGTGTGATTTTGTTTATGCGGCGGATTTCTTATCCGACCGAGGTGTTCACAAACGCTCTTTTTGCTTTTACCGGTAACAAGATCAACATCGCAGATCCTGACGAAGCCGAGCGGGCCGTCAGGGTTTTATGCGGGAGTGTGCGGCGTGGTCTGGATTACTTCAGCCTGCAACAAGCAATAAACCTGCGGCCCGATTATGTTGTTTTATCCGGACCCATGTTGCTTGCTCAAGGTTTTCAGGAACAAATAGAGTCTGAACTTGGTCTGCCCGGAAAAAAATGCGATTTGATTCAGTCTGGAGATGCTGTTTTATCCGCTGATGTCGTCAAAAAATGGTTGCCTGAAATCCATGACCGTCCGCTCGCCCTCGCTCTACAGGCCGGGAACAGAAAAAAAGATGTCGCTTTTAATTTTCGCCGGGAGGAGTTCGCGCCTCCGAGCTCTCTTCTTCGTTCCAAAAAACAACTGACAGGAGCTGTCTTGGCGACAGGATTGCTTTGTGCCTTGGGCCTCGGTTACCTTTTTGCTGATTACCAATCCCTGCAAAAAAAATACGACGGATTATCCGCAAAAATGGAGCAGGTTTTCAGAAAAAATTTCCCCGGAATAAATCCGGGCCGGGATCCGCTGATGCATATGCGATCCAAATTGAAAGAAATAGACACAGTAACGGTTTCCATGCCCATTTTCACTCAGGAAAAACGAATTCTCGTTATTTTGTCTGATATTTCAACCCGTGTACCCGCCTCTATTGACCTGCATACGGCACAGTTGATTATTGATCAAAATTCTGTGAAGATCAAAGGAACAACAGATGCTTTCAATAATGTAAACACCATAAAAAGTCTCTTGAGCAAGTCAGATAGATATTCTGAAGTCAATATTGTTTCCGCCACCAAGAGCAAGGAAAAAAATACTATTCGCTTTGAAATCAGGCTACAGCTCGCAACGGGAGAAAACTCCTGATGCCTTCTCTCAATCAAAAAGACCGCAGAGCCTTATTCTTCGGTATCGGTGCTCTGCTTATTTTTCTTCTGGTACAGTTTGTTCTTTTTCCACTTCTTGATCGGCGGAAACTGTTGGAACGGGGGATCAGGAACAAAGAAAAGGGATTGGCCGAAATGCGGGCTATGGAGACCGGAGTTAGTCAGTTCAGCCGCAGAAGCGACACCCTTGAACAACGTGTCGCTGAACGATTCGGCAATTTTAGCCTTTTCGCTTTTTTAGAAAAGAAAAGCACTGAGTCCAAGGTAAAGAAGAATATCTCGTACATGAAACCCTCTGATCCGGCAGGCGAAGGCGGTTTACAACAGGTCATGGTGGAAATGAAACTTAAGACGGTTCCGCTTGACCGTCTGGTCGATTTTTTAGAACGGATTGAATCTCCTGTCAACATTGTTGCGCTGAAACGAATTTCCATTCAAGTGAACAAAAAGGAACAGAATTCTCTTGACGTGACCATGCAGGTCGCCAGCCTGGCTCAGGCTGAAGAGAATGGTGACTGAACCCATGTGCCGGACATTCAAGAAAATTGTCAGGTGCATGGTGCCCGGTGTCGGCTTTTTCGGGTACCTGCTGTACACTTTGGCGGTACTGCTGTTTCTGCTCTGGTATGAATTTCCCGCTGATGCGGTCAAGACCAGAATCGAACAGGATTTCAATCGAATGACACCTGCTTTACGATGGGATACAGGTACAATATCATTGATTTTTCCGGCGGATATCCAGCTGAAGGATATCAAGATCAGCGACAAGGTGGAGAAAAAAGTTCTCTTCAAAATAAACGCTCTGTCTCTGCGACCTGATCTGCTGGCTTGGAAAGAAACCGGGATGCTTTCCGCAAAATACAGGCTACAGATCTCAGGAGGAACTGTCGTTGGACAACTGCGTCTGGACCGAGATCATGCCGCTATTCAATATCGCGGCGAGATGAAGGATATCAAAATAGACAGCGACTCTCTGAAAACATTGCTTCAGGAATATGATCGAACCCTTTCCGGTGTGTTATTCGGCACATTTACCGGGAAGGGAGAAATGCCGAACAAGATTTTGAGCACGGCGCAGGGCCTGTTCCGCGTGGACAACGGATCGATCAGTTTGCAAAAACCGGTTCTTGGAATGGAGGAACTTGTTTTTGAGCGGCTGTCCGGTAAAATGAGCTATGATGATGAGGTGGTTCACCTTGCTGACGGCGCAATGAAATCCCGTGCCTTCAGCGCAGAGTTCAACGGCACCCTGCAACCTGACACGCCTTTCCAGGTGTCAAAAATCAAAGCGACAGGTTCTCTGCTTCCAAGGCCGGAACTTTTGGCCTCTATGGGCGACCCGTCTGTTGTCAATATATTAAGAAAACAGCTGCGGGAAGGCAGGCTGCCCTTCACAATCACCGGCCCCCTGCAAGCACCGGGAATCTTTTTCACTGGTCTTCCCGCTGATTTTAATACACTGCCTAACAAGTTGCCGTCGCGGGGAGACCGATAAGCATGATTCGGGTGGTGGCGACATTGACGGTTATTTTCCTTGTGCTCTACGCCGGGGTGCGTTGGGGATATGACAGACTGGAAAAAGAGCTGCGCAACGGCAGTTGTTGTACGGGAACCCCATTAAAAAATGAATTAAGCGTTGCTGACAAACAACCTCAAACGAAAACACAAGCGAAAACAATAACGAAACAGACAAATGTCTCTTTAAATAAAAAAAAGCCCTCCCCTCGGCTGGATACCCAGATTATTATCCGCCGTAATATCTTTCAGGTTGTTTTTGAGCCGACAGTTGCGCCGCCGGTAAAAGAAGTAAAAAAAGTAAAAAAAGCGATGGCGGGAGCCGTGGCGGTGGCGGTTCCCACAAAATTAAATCTGACCTTGGCGGGAACAGTGATAGGGTCTGAAGAAACATCCAGAGCCATCATCATTGATAACAGCAAGAGGGAGCAAAAACTGTATCAACAAGGTGACGCTGTGCAGGGGGCCATTATAGAATCCATTGAACGGGGTCAGGTCACCCTTGATGTGAACGGGGTCATGGAAACCCTGCTTATGAAAAAACGGAAAGGCGGAGGGCCGGGAGCGCCCGTTCCGTCAAGTTTGCGCAATCGTATAAATCGCACACCGCGTCGCTCTCCGAGAATACCGACAGCTGATCTCGAAATGGATGAGGACGATGCTGTTGAGCCTATTGAGCAAAAGAGAGTGCGGAGAGTTTCTAGGCCTCCGATTGTGCGTTCTCGTCCAAGGATGAATATTCGCCGGAGGCCCTCCCGTGTCAAAGCCGGAATGGAGGAGGATACACAATATGACGAACTGCCTATTGATGTGGAATTGCCGCCTCATGAAGACTGACACGGCAACGATATGAAATATGAAAACATTCCCTGAATGATCGCAAATTATGAAACACATTTCTTTTCTTTTCTATACGTTCCTGCTCTTTTCGCTGTTGTTTTCGCTTGCGGGACCGCCGTCTTCGGTCATCGCCGCTAGTCGTCAAAAAAAGAAACACGAGCAGCAATATGTGACCATTGATTTCGCTGATGTTGATATAGATATGTTTATAAAATACATCAGCGAACTAACAGGGAAAAACTTTATCGTTGACCGAACTGTCAAGGGGAAAATCACTGTTATCGCTCCCACCAAGATGTCTGAAAAAGATGCCTATCGGGTTTTTGAATCCGTGCTGGAAGTGCATGGATACGCCACAGTTCCCAGCGGGCCGATTATAAAAATAGTTCCGGCGGTTCAGGCCAGATCAAAAAGTATTCCCACTGTTCAAGCGGGAGAAAAAATTGCTCCTGATGACAAAATTGTCACCCAAATCATTCCGCTGAAACATGCCGATCCTAGTGCATTAAAAAAAGTGCTGGCGCCTCTGATTTCCAAGACCAGTGTGGTAATCGCTCATTCCGAATCCAGCATGCTACTTATAACTGATATCGCATCCAATATCAACCGACTGATGGAAATAATTAAAGTTATTGATGTTCCTTCTGTCGGGGAGGAGTTGGTGATCATACCCTTGAAGTACGCTTCGGCGAACGATGTCAGTAAATCCATCAGCAAGTTATTTATTCGTACTGCCAGAAAAGGATCCCGTCAGAAAGCCATCAAAGTGATTCCCTATGAACGCACCAATTCGCTGATTATCTTTGCTCCGAAAACCGAAATAGAGAAGATTCGCGACCTGTTGAAACAACTGGATACGGAAATAACCGAAGGGGGAGGAGGGAAAATACATGTGTATTACCTACAACATGCTAATGCCGAGGAATTGGTCAAGGTTTTAACCAGTCTGCCCAAGAAGCAGGCTGTCACCAAGGCTAAAACCGTTCAGAGCGTGAAAAAAAATACGAACGCCCCCCCTCTTTCCACGGACCTCAATATCACAGCTGATCCTGAGACCAATTCGTTGATTGTCACCGCTCCCAAGGAAGATTATCTGGTGCTTGAGGACATTATCAAAAAACTTGATATCCCCCGCCGCATGGTCTATTTGGAAGCACTTATCATGGAAGTGTCTATTGATAAGGAATTTCAGCTCGGTGTTGAATGGGGCGGCTCAGGAAGCTTTCACAACGGGACGGGAACTATAGGTAGTGGTTTTACGGACAGCGGCTTCAATTTAGTCAAAGGAATAGGCTCGGGAATCGCCGGTATGGCCAACGGAGCCACCCTCGGTATTTTGAAAAAAGGTATTGAAATAGGCGGTATCTATTTCCCTGATATCGGTGCGGTGCTCAATGCTTTTAAGACGGATTCTGACATCAATATTATCGCCACCCCGCAAATTTTGACGACGGATAATAAAGAGGCGTCCATCACGGTCGGCCAGAATGTCCCCTATATCACCAGTAAAAATAACTCGGACAGCGGCAGCACACAGGATTATACCAATTATGAATATAAGGATGTCGGTACCACCTTAAAAATTACGCCGCAAATCAATCAGGCCAATTTGTTGCGTCTTGAAATAGCGGTAGAGGTCACCCGATTAAAAGGCGAGGCAGGGGGTGCCACGCCCACAACCTATAAAAGAACAGCGAATACCACTGTGGTTGTCCATAATGAGGAAATCGTGGTTATCGGCGGCATGATTGGACATGACATCACCTCCAGTAACTACAAGGTTCCTTTGCTGAGTGATATTCCAGTGTTAGGATGGCTGTTCAAAACCCATGACGACAGCGACAGAAAAACCAATATGTTTATCTTTATCGCCCCCCGTATTGTTGAAAGCTCTCCTGAACTGGCAAATATTTATGCCGACAAACGGGAACTGATGGAGACGGCGCATAAAGGCTCAGGTAATGTGCCGGAAAATTCTTTGCGGCCTGCCTCGAATAAAAAACACGCTTTCCCGCTCATTGACATGGGATTTGCTCAATTGCAAAAGAAAAAGTATGCCGAGGCTGCAAGGTATTTTCGAAAGGCGTTGAATATTGATCCTGAAAATCCGCATGCCTTGATGAATATGGGCATTGTATACGAGCGTAAAGGGAGAAAAGACAAGGCGGCGAAATTCTATCAACAGGTGATTGATATTACTGATTTAAAAAAAGATATTGACGGTGCGAAACAGCGAGTGAACAAATCCCTGCGGAAGACAGCCCGTGAACATCTCAGAAAGTTGAAACGCAGGAGATAAGTGTCTTTGATCATGAAGCATCTTGGCGAAATACTTGTCGAATCTTTTGGCATGGAGGAAGCTGTTGTCACGGAAGCACTCCGAATGCAGGCTGAAAATGGAGGGATGTTGGGAAAAATCTTAGTGCAGCAGAAAAAGATCTCTGAGCTGGGACTCCTGCGGGCCTTAAGCCTTCAGTCCGGTCTTGAGCTGAGAAAATCGCTTCCCACTACGCCCGAACCTTTTTTCACGGATCGGATTTCCATTGGATTTTTAAAAAAATTCAAAATGATACCGATTGCCACTCCAGAGGAATCTTTTATCGCTCTGTCCGAGCCATTTTATTTCCAGCAGCTAGATGATCTGCAACGTATTCTCCATTGGGAGGGAATAAGAACCTATCTGGCGCCCAGTGATGAAATTTTTATCGCCATCAATACGGTCTATGACCGATCCAGTCAGGGAGCGGCGGATCAGGTATTACAGGATATTGATCAAGACGACCCGGAGGCCATACTTTCTGAAATTGAAGAAACCGCTGACCTACTGGACGACACCAGCGACGCGCCGGTCATTAAACTGGTCAACCTGATATTATCTCAGGCGGTTCGTGACGGTGCCAGTGATATCCACATAGAGCCGTTTAAAGATCGGGTGAAAATCCGTAAACGGGTTGACGGGATACTCTATGATATGATCACCCCGCCCAAGCATGTGCAGGCTAAACTGGTTTCCAGGGTCAAAATCATGGCCAAAATGGATATCGCCGAGCGGCGGCTTCCTCAGGACGGTCGGATAGAGATCCGCATTGCGGATAAAAATATAGATCTGCGTGTTTCTTCGCTACCCACCGCTTTCGGTGAGCGGATGGTCATGCGTCTGCTGGACAAATCCAATGTGCTGCTCTCCCTTGAACAGCTGGGTATGTCGGGAAGCGACTTAGAGACGCTGATGCACCTGATTAAAGCGCCTCATGGCATCATCTTAGTCACTGGCCCCACAGGCAGCGGAAAGACAACCAGCCTGTATTCTGCCCTGACAGTGCTTAACCAATCTGACGTGAACATCATCACCGTTGAAGACCCCATTGAGTATCAAATAAACGGGATCAGTCAAGTACAGGTGAATTCGAAAATAGACCTGACCTTCGCCAACGGGCTGCGCACCATTGTCCGCCAGGATCCTGATATCATTCTTATTGGTGAAATCAGGGATATGGAAACCGCTGAGATGGCTATCCAAGCCGCTTTGACCGGTCATCTCGTCTTTTCAACCCTGCACACCAATGACGCAGCCAGCGCGGTCACCCGATTGATTGATATGGGCGTGGAACCGTTTCTGGTATCCTCCTCTGTCAACGCCATTATGGCTCAGAGATTAGTCAGAAAAATCTGCGACCATTGCAAAGAGCCGTATCAGCCCTCCGCAGAGTACCTAGAACGACTTGATCTTCCAGAAGAATTTTACAATACCGTTCTTTATCGCGGTCGGGGGTGCGATGAGTGTTTGCACACCGGATACCAAGGAAGGCGGGGGATTTACGAACTGATGGTGCTTTCTGAAAATATAAAAAATATCATCCTGACCACCTCGGATGCCGGGCAGATTAAACGGGAGGCTATGGCGGACCCTGAATATCCTATGGCCACCCTGCGCCTTGATGGATTGCGGAAGGTGCAGGAAGGGGTGACAACCCTTGAGGAAGTTTTCCGGGTTACTTGATCAGGATTCGTTGCGCTCCGCAATAAATTCAGATTCGCACGATAATCCTCATCGTCGTGACAGCTTACCCCTTTGCCGGACACTGTAGGGGCGATCCTTGTGATCGCCCTTGTTGCCCTGCCCGGCGGGCGAATACAAGATTCTCCCCTATAATCCCGCACCGAAAAAAGAGATCTTCTTTCAACGAATAATAGGGAAGCAACACATTGACCATATTAGAATTTCATTAACTTGCTCTGAATCAACATGCCGAGATTACGGCTACACTGATTGGTACAATTGCAACCTCTCTATTTTAGTTATCGGAAGAGGCAAGTTTGGTTTTTCCAAGAAAAGCATGCTGTGCTGCAATACCTTCGCCACTAAGCAGCCATTTTTTCTCTGTGAATCCGTCCAGGCATG